>CAYTDW010000001.1:0-20218 GCA_964436585.1 uncultured Halioglobus sp.
CCATTGCGATACTGATGGCAAGATTGACGGCGTTAAACGTCTTGCCATCACCCTGCAATGCGCTGGTCACCATGATCAGGTTGGCGTTGTCCACCTTTACTGTAGAACCCCCGTTAATATTGCGCAGCAATGGGCGCTTGATTGCGCGCAGTTCCTCGGCCACCCGGCTGCGCGGAGCGACAGGGGTAACCATGCCCTTTTCAGACAAGAGTGCGAAGGGGATTTCCAGAACCCTGGGCGCGGCTATTTTTGCCTTTGGCCTGGCGGAAAGTTCACCCGCAATTTCGGCTACATCCTGCTTTGCCGCGTCAGCTTTCGCCTCAACTACGAGCTGTCCCTGGGGCTCACTCATTTGTGCCATTTGAGCCGTCTTAGCCTCGGGCCTGGGCGAAACCACCCTGTCGGCGACAACTCTTTCAAGCGTGTCCCGACCGGGCTGGGCCGGCACTGGTGGCGGGACCTCCGCCGTCAGCCCGCGCTCCAGCTTTTCGACAGCTTTTTCTATTGTACTCATGGTTTTTCCATTCCGGGGCCTTGCCCCAAGTGAAATCTACCGGTTAAGCCAGCATCAGTGCCTGCCCGAGATTCAGACCGACAAACGCAAGCACCAGAACTGCCGTCGCTGAAGAAAATGCCACCAGGCCCCACGTCTCCCGTTTTTTCTGCTCCGCCGAGGGAGTCAGGGTCACACTGCCCAGTAGCGGCAGGCCGGTCAGCTTGACCAGGGACTGCTGGTCTACAATCACAGGGCGCACAAGTGATACCAGTAGGGCCAGGGCTACACCCAACCCAATAGCAGCTCCAAGGACAATGCTGTTGAGCAGCAATTTATTGGGTTCACTGGGTTTCGAAGGCACGAAGGGAGGATCAACCACCCGGAACGTTACGTCACTGGCGGTCTGCTCTAAATCCCCGCCCAGCTTCGCGGACTCCCGTCGTGACAGCAATTCCTGGTGCTTCGAGGCTATAACCTGGTAATCACGATCGAGTTGCTTGAGTTCGGTTTCAATTACCGGAATATTATTTACCTTGTCATTCATGTCCTTCACGCGAGCCTCATACTCGGCCACCCTCACCCGTAACTCCGCTACCATGGCGTTTGCTTCGGCCAGCATGGAACGCATACCCTGGTAGACCGGGCTAGAGGACAATCCAGCGTAAGCCCCGCTGAAATCACTGTCCATCGCGACGTCAAAGGCGGCCTGCTTCTCCGCCTCGAGATCCGCGATCTGGGCGCGCATCTGGCGCACCGAGGGGTGCTCGTCAGTATACTTCGCGAGCAGCATATCAATCTGCGCGTTGAGGGCCTGGATCCTGGCTTCCAATGGAGACTCGGAGAGGCCACTGGACAGGAAGACCGGCTCTTCGCCGTCAACCTGTCTTTGCAGTTCACTGCGTCGGTTCTCAGTTTCACGCAGCTGCAGCTTGGCAGCGCTGAGTTCCTGTTTGGCCAGTTCGAGGCGCTGGTAATAACCGCCGCTCTCCCCGGGCAGAGCGCCAACATTCCTCTGCTTGAATGCCGCCAGCCTGGCTTCCGCCTCAGCCATACGGCCCTCGTACTCCGCTATCTGTTGCTCCAGAAAATCCTGCGCGCCGGCACTGTCATCGCGCTTGCCGCTGAGACCGCCCTCGATAAATACGGTAATAAGGGCCTGGGTTACACGTTTGGCGGTCTGCTGATCGGGGTTGATCACCTCTATGGTATACAGGGAGTCATTACCCCTGTCAGCACTCAGGGCGATAGAGTCCCGCAGTTCGGTCAGGAGTTCCTCTTTCTCGCGATCTGTCTGGACCTCGAGATCAAGGTCCGTCATGCGCATCACCTTTTCCATGTTGGGTCGACTTAGCAAGGTACGGCTCATCATGGCGATGCGCTGATCAATATTGGGCTGGATTGCCAAGCCCTGCAGCAGGGGCCGCAACACATTGTTGCTGTCGACGTAAACACGCGCCGATCCCACATAAGCCTCCGGCATCTGCTGCACGAACAGCCAGCCGCCGAGGGCGGTAACCCAGATTACGACCAGGGCAAGCCAGCGAAAACGCCAGATGCCCCAGATATAGCTAAGAATTTGCGCGACGGCTTCCTGCATGCTGTTAACTCCCAGTGATCGGCGGGACCAGCCCGGCCTAGAACCAGGACTCGGTGATAATGACAATGTCACCTGGCATGAGGTTGATATTGGCGCTGATATCGCCACTGCCAAGCAAATCATCGAGGCGCAGGCCGTAACTGCCAAGGCTGCCACTTTCATTGCGCACCAGGATCGAGTTATTGCCTGAGGCAAACTCGGTCATGCCACCTACGGCTATCATCAGGTCAAGCAGCGTCATATGTTTCCTGTACGGCACACTCATCGGCTGAGTTGCCTCGCCCACCACACGCACCTGCTGGTCGGGTACACCGACGAAGCCATTAACAATGACGCTCACCACAGGGTGCTTCACGTACTTGCCATACGCAACTTCTATGTCCCGAGCCAGCTGTGTAGAGGTCTTGCCGCTGGCGTCCACGTCTTCCACCAGCCGGGTGGTGAATTTGCCATCGGGGCGAACGATGCCAGTGGTGGTCAATTCCTCGTTACCCCAGACAAAGATCTCCATGGTATCCCCGGGCCCGATTACGTAGGTGTAATCCTGATCAGGGAAGCGCTGTTCCTCGGCCAACTGGGGCGCCGAGCCGCAGCCCGTCATCACAAGCGGCGTCAGCAGAAACGCGCAAAACACCGTAACCGGCCTGATTATTCTGAATATGCTTGCCATCGTCTTACTCCCCTACTATACGGGTTCTACCCTTGATTCGGCGCAGTCTACCATGCGGCAGTTCGCAGGTACCAGCGACACCAAAACTCTGTGACAGTAGTCACATAAAACCATCTATTCCCACCATCAGCACCACCACAGCGCCCGCTACAAGGGCGGCCAGCAGCGTCATCCAAGCATCTGTATTTAGACCACCGCTTGCCCCATTGCGCAAGGCCATTTCTGGCTTTTCCGCTGAATACTGCTGAAAATCCGCATATTTCCGCCCCCTTTTATCCTGAGTATCGGCGCCCTCCGCAGGACCCGGCGGTCGGGCCTGAGGTGCCGGTTCCACAGGCGCGAGGTTGGGCAGGATGGTGGCATCACCAGGAGAAGTATCAACTGGCGCTTCTTTTCCCCGGTGCGCCTCGCCCCTGGCCGAGCGGGCGCGGGCATCGGTCGCTGACACCAGCGCCGCCACCGGCAGGGGTTCGTCGAATGCATCCTGCGCCAGGAACAGCTCATGGTTGAGCAGGTTGCGGGTGGACAACTGCTCCTCCTGTAACTCCTCCACTACCGTGCGCGCATCCGCCACGGTAATCTGGTGGCGCTGCTCCACGCAGCAGTGCAGGAACAGGCGACTGCAGATCAGGTTGATCCGCCGCGGTACGCCCTCGCTGAACAGGTGGATGATGGGAAACACCGCGGCACTGATCGCCGGGTCATTCCGCCAGCCCACCACCCGCAGTCGATGCTCAACATAGGCGCGCGTCTCATCCTCCCGCAGCGCCCGCAGGTTGCTTGTGGCGATGATGCGCTGGTGCACCTGTTCCAGACCCTGCCCATGGATCAGGTCGCGCAATTCGGGCTGGCCCAGCAGGAAAATCTGCAGCAGGGGCTTACCGTCCTGTTGCAGGTTGGTGAGCAGGCGCAGTTCTTCCATGGCCTTGTGGGTGAGGTCCTGGGCCTCGTCTACAATCAGCAGTGCACGGCCACCCTCCCGCTGCAAGGCCAGGAAGCGGGTATTCAGCTGGTGAAGAACAGACGATTTTTCTGCTACCTCCGCCGCCAGGCCAAAAGCGAAGGCCACCATGCGCAGCAGGTCATCCGCCGCCAGTTGGGTACTGACCAGGTTGGCCACCTGGACGTTTTCATCCGCCAGGGACTCCACCAGGTCGCCGATCAGCGTGGTTTTGCCGGTGCCCGGGCTGCCGGTGACCATCACGAAACCCTCTGCCCGCATAAATGCATAGGCCATATAGGCCTTGGCCTTGGCGTATTGGGCGTGGTTATAGCAAAAGCGGTGATCAGGACTCAGCCGGAAGGGTTCCGCTTTCAATTTGAAAAAGTGCTCGTACATCCGTTCAGTGCCTGCTCACAGGGGCAATTGGCGTTCTGCCGGAGAGCATACAACCCTCCCTCTTTATATCAAGCCGTATCATGGGGGTACATTTCAAAGGCGGCGACCCGGAAGTGTGCGCAATATCTCATATATTGGTTACGATACAATGCCGACGCGCGCAGCGGGCGCGGAAAATCGGCATAATCGCCCGATTAGAGCGCAACTGGTAGCACAGGGAACCCGAAGGGATACCGACAGCATGTACGAAAACTTTTACGGATTACGCGAGGAGCCGTTCCGCCTCAGCCCGGACTCCAGGTTGTGCTTCATGCATCCCAGCTACAAGAAAGCGAGGGCGTACATGCAATATGCACTGCAGCGCCGGGAGGGCTTCGTCATGGTCACCGGTCGCCCGGGGACCGGAAAAACCACCCTCATCAGCGATATCACCAACCAGCTGAGCAGCCAGGGCAACCTGCACGCGGCACTCACCTCCACCCAAATCAGGGCGGATGACCTGTTGCGGCTGGTGTTGCTGAAATTCGGCCTAGACGGCGACACGCACTACAAGGCCGAGCTGATCAATCGCCTGGAGAACTTTCTCTACCGCCTGCACCGGGAGGGGCGCAGGCCGCTGCTCATCATCGACGAGGCCCAAGACCTGGCGGCCGACGCCCTCGAGGAGCTGCGCCTGCTGACCAACCTGCAGCGAGACAACCAGCCCCTGCTGCAGATTTTCCTGGTCGGCCAGGAGGAACTGCGGCAGCTGGTGCTGACACCCGGCCTGGAACAGTTGCACCAGCGCATTGTCGCCGCCTGCCACCTGACGCCGCTCACCCCCGATACCACCGAGGCCTACATTCTCCACCGGCTGCACCGCGTCGGCTGGAATAATGACCCGGAACTGGCGGGGGAAATTTTCGAGCCAATTCACCATCACAGCCTGGGCATCCCGCGCATCGTCAACCAAATCTGTAGCCGATTGTTTTTGCACGGGATGGTAGAAGAGAAGCACAGGCTGGGCCTGGAGGATATCCGCGAGGTGATAGCCAACCTGAACGAGGAGCAGCTGTTGCCCATGCCCCAGGGTGGACATTCAGCGGCCTGGGCGGGGTAACAGTGTGATCCAGGCATCTCGACGAGGGTGTCAGTTTTTTTTACATTTCTGCGCCAAATACCCACCAATCACCCTTATACATACAGGTCGGATTTACTTATATACATGTTTTTTATAGATTTTTTATATACAGGCCCAAATATTGCTGTATCTCTAACAAGGTAAACTTGGGGAAAATCGCGATATAGCTCCCAGATTCTGGTGGTTTAGTTGTCAGGCGCAGCCCAAGCGCGCTAGCCTCTCACGAGATGGCACCACAACAGACCAGACGTTGATCGCAAACATTTCGGCAGGGCATTATGGACAAGGAAATGGACCAGTCTCCAGACACGCAGAATACGCAGGCCGTGGATGTACCCTCCGCGCAGGCGGGCGCTTCTCGCCGAAAATTTACTCGCGGCGCGGTGCTTGGTGGCGCGGTGGTGTTGTCACTGGGTAATCGAGCGGCCTGGAGCACCGAGGTTACACCTGTTTGCCTGTCGGCAAATACCTTGGCTTCAGCGGTAAATTATAGGGCAGGGCTCGGGGCGTCGATGAGCCCCGTTACTCAGGGTCAGATCGACGAGTACGATCGCTTGGTGCAAGCAGGTGGAGAAATGACGCCCGATGGCCAAGGCGGAAGTTGTGTCATCCGGAGAGGCTAAAGCTGCCGCGGCTTTTTTTTGCAGGGGGGCCCGGGCCGTTTAATGCGGCTCATGGCACTCGGCCCCCTAACTAAACCCGACCCTCTTATCCCAAACCCACCCATTCCAGATTCGCAACTTTATCAAAGCCTTTACCGGCAATAGCCAATCGCTACTGCTTCTGTGATACTTGCGCCAGATTCGCAACGAATGACTGTTCATGCGCTGGCACGTCGACCCGCTGGGTGATTTCTACAACTGTGACGAAACGACCGTAGTCTATTTTGACCGCGCGAGCGGCGACACCCATCTGCTCGGCGAATTCGCGGCCTATCTGCTGCAATCCCTTGCTGCTCAGCCCATGGACACGCCACAGCTGATCGCACACCTCTCCCAGGGCATTGATGCCGTTGATCTGGCCGATCTTGAGCGCACGGTCCCGCAGATACTCAATGAGCTGCTGGCGCTCGATGTCATAGATCAACTCGACGTCGATGCCTAAACTGAAAGACCTTGCGCAGCAGCGTTGCAATGCGCTTTTATGCGCGGGTGCCCTCCAGTTATGCGTAGGGCCCTACATTTACCGACTGCAAAGTGACCAGCCCAGCATAGGGGAGGGGTTGGCCACCCTCTATGGTGACTTTGCGCTGGCCGAAGAAACGCAGTTTACCGACTACAATGTCAGCGTGCGCCACAGCGGGCCAGTCGCGCGCTGGCGCGGCAGGGTGGAGTTTTTTTTCGATAATCGCCGCCCCTTTGCCACCTTTGAACAGCGCAATGCCTACGCCTTCATGGAATGGGGCATGAACTGGTGCGTATCCATTCACGCCAATGAGTACCTCAAGTTGCATGCGGCGGTAGTCGCCAAACGGGGCAGCGCCGTCATCATGCCAGGCATTCCAGGGGCAGGCAAAAGCACCCTGTGCGCCGCCCTGGGCCTGAGCGGCTGGCGGGTGCTCTCGGATGAACACGCCCTGGTTCCGCCAGGCACCGCGCAAGTGGTCCCCCTCTACCGACCGGTGAGTCTCAAGAACGAGAGTATTCGAATCATCAAGGCGTTCGCCAAAGATGCCGTGTTCGGACCCCCAAGCGGGGACACCCACAAAGGCATCGTCACCCACCTGAAAGCCGATCTGGAATCTGACAGCCACGATCCGGCACCGCTGCCCGTCAAGACCATGGTATTCCCGCGCTATTCCGCCATGGAGCCCCAGCAATTAACGCGCAGGAGTCGAACCCGCAGCTTCATCCTGGCCGCTTATCACTCATTCAATTACAGCCTGCTTGGCCAGATGGGTTTCAACGCGATGGAAACGCTGATCGATGCGGCGGACTGCTACGATCTCGTTTACAACGACCTGGAGTGGGCGATCAGGACCATGGACCAATTGCACGACGGCTCGACTGGATGAACTGCCTGCTCACAGACGTGCTGGCCGCCCCACGGCGCGTGCTCGAACTGGATTATGCGCAGTCAGGGCAACTGATCAGGCAAGCCCGCGGTACCGCGCTGCTGGGCACCCTCTGCCTGCAGCTGGAGCAGGAGAAGCTCCTGGAGCAGATCCCGCCCCCTGTGCGCCGCCACTTTACCTCGGCCGGCGTGGTTTACGGCAAGCAAACCCGCGACCTCGCTTATGAGATTAAGTGGCTGAAAAAGGCCCTGGCGGCGGCGAATGAAAGACTGGTGCTGCTCAAGGGCGCCGCCTACCTGCAGGCCCGGCTGCCGATGAGCCGGGGCCGGTCCTTATCGGATATCGATATCCTGGTGCCATTCGAGCGCGTGGGTGCCACGGAACGCTCGCTGAATGACTTCGGGTGGCAGAGCGCAAAGCAGGACGAGTACAACGAGCGCTACTACCGCAAGTGGATGCACGAGATACCCCCCATGGGCCACCCAAAACGGGGCTCCACAGTGGACCTTCACCACACTATCCTGCCGCCCACCGCCAAACCGAAGGTCAACGCCCGCCTGCTGTTCGACGAACTGGTGGAGGTGCAGCCGCAGGTGTTTACGCTTTCGCCCCGGGACATGGTGATCCACAGCGCCACCCACCTGTTCCACGAGGGTGAGTTTCATCACGGGCTGCGCGATCTGTGGGACCTGGACCGGATGCTGCGCGACTTTCCTGACAGGGATGCGTCATTCTGGGAGACTCTGGTACCGCGCGCCCGCGAGCTGGATCTGCTGGATTCACTGTTCCATGGGTTGACCTACACGCAACAGGTTTTCAATACACCGGTACCCGCTGCGGTTATGCAAGAAGCGAGCAGCTGGCGCAGGAGGCTGCGTAAACCGCTGATGGACTTCCTGTTTCGCCGCGCCTTCAGGCCGGACCAGCCCGAATGCAGGCTGCCATTCACCGGGATGGCCCTGGGAGCACTGTATATTCGCTCCCACTACCTGCGAATGCCGCTCTACCTGCTGCTACCCCACCTGGCACGCAAGGCCTGGATGGGGCGTTTTGGCAAGGCCGGGAAGGAGCAGACTATCGATGCACCGGCCAAAGCGGGCAAGGCCGCCGTGGGCGCAGAGTCATAAGCGCCAGACATTCAGCCGCGCCGCCGCCAGCCGGTCTCTGTCCAGCACCGATTTGATGTCGATCAGGGTGCCATCGGCCGCCAGCAGCGCCGCATAATCCGCGATATCCAGTGCCAGGTAGCGGGCATGGGGCACCGCCAGGATCACCGCCTGGCAGTCGGCCAGTTCTTCCCAGGATTTCAGCTCCAGGCCGTACTCGTGGCGGGCCTCCTCGGGGTCCGCCAGGGGATCGTGCACGAGGATGTCGCAGCAGTACTCTCGTAGCTCAGTAATAATATCCACCACCTTGGAATTGCGTAGATCCGGGCAGTTTTCCTTGAACGTCAGCCCCAGGACGGCGACCTTCGCGCCGTTGACGCAGTGGCCGTGGTGCACCAAGCGCTTCACCGTCTGCTCGGCGATGAATTTGCCCATATTGTCGTTGGTCTTGCGCCCGGCCAGCACCACCTGGGGGTGATAGCCCACCGCTTCGGCCTTGTAGGTCAGGTAGTAGGGGTCCACGCCGATGCAGTGCCCGCCCACGAGGCCCGGCCGGAACGGCAGGAAGTTCCACTTCGTGCCCGCCGCCTGGAGCACGTCCAGGGTATCGATACCGAGGCGGTTGAAGATCAGGGCCAGCTCATTCATCAGGGCGATGTTGAGGTCGCGCTGGGTGTTCTCGATCACCTTGGCGGCCTCGGCCACCTTGATGCTGGCGGCCCGGTGCACGCCGGCCTGCACCACCTCGCCGTAAAGATTCGCCACCCGGTCCAGGGTGGCCAGGGTATCGCCCGATACCACCTTGACGATGGTCTCCAGGCGGTGCTCCTTGTCGCCGGGGTTGATCCGCTCGGGCGAATAGGCGACATGAAAACCGCCGGCCGCGCCCCCGGGAGCGCCACTCCAGGGCAGGCCCGAGCACTGTTGCAGGATCGGTACGCAGACTTCCTCGGTACAGCCGGGATATACCGTGGACTCGAAAATGACAATCGCGCCCGGCTGCAGATGCGCCCCCACGCTGCGACAGGCGCCCTCCAGGGGGCTCAGGTCCGGGCGCCGGGCCGTGTCGATGGGAGTGGGCACCACCACGATGATGATGCCCGCCCGGGCCAGCTGGACCGGGTCGCTGGTGTATTCGAGCTGGGACGCCTCGGCCAGCTGCTGGGGCGATACCTCGCCGGAGGGGTCGTTGCCGGCCCGGTAGTGGGCCAGCTTGCGCTCGTTGAGGTCGAAGCCGATGGTGCTGCGCCGGCGGCCGAAGGCCACCGCCAGGGGCAGGCCGACATAGCCCAGGCCCACGATCGCTATTGTTTCTGCCGCCATTGCTCCTACGCCCCCCGACTGTTGTCGGTTTCACTGCCGGCTGTTATGCGCCGGCTACCCCGCAAAATACGCGCAAACCACGGAAAGACTGCGCACCCGATTTGTGTGCTGCGGATCGCAGTTATTGCCGCGCCGCGTTTACACTGACGGGGCCAGAGTATAGTGTTTCTCTCCATACCGGGCTATTGCGGTACCGTGATGCGGTACACGCTTTGGCCACTTAAGCACAGAAAGGTCTCCCCGAGTGTCAGGCAATATCGGCTTGTACAGTTACAGCGCAGCCCTGTTGGCGTACGTCCTGCTGGCCTCGATGGTATTTCTCACCCGCAGGGGGCGGCCGCTGGGCTGGCCGCTGGTGGTGGCCAGCACACTTACAGCGCTGTGGGCCGGCAGCATCGTGTATTCCTCCCTGCTGGAATACCCCCAGGTCAAGCTGATGCAACTAGCCGAGGTGGCGCGCAACGCCGCCTGGTGTTATGTCCTGCTGGAGTTCCTGGGTATGCGCCTGCAGGGCTCGGGCCATCTGCTGGCAACGCGGCGGTGGATACCCTGGTTTATCGCGGGCTTCGCGCTGATCCTGGCCGCGTTGTTCGCTACCCCCTCACTGTCGCGAGCTTTTGCACTGCCTGATGATCTCTACCGCGATGTGGCGTTTGTCGCCTGGCTGGCCATGGCCATTTTCGGCCTGCTGCTGTTGGAGCAGATTTTCCGCAACAGCACGGAAGCAGAGCGCTGGTCCATCAAGCACCTGTGTCTGGGCCTGGGCTTTCTCTTCGCCTTCGATTTTTTCATGTACGCCGAGGCCCTGCTTTTCCGGCAGCTGAGCCCGACCCTGTGGCAGGCCCGGGGTATCGTGATCGCGCTGGCGGCGGTCCTGCTGGCCGTTGGTATCAGCCGAGGGGACAAGTCCGAGGGCACCCGCAGCCTCTACCTGTCGCGGCATGTGGTGTTCCACAGCGTCACCCTGCTGGCGGCGGGCGTCTACCTGGTGCTGATGTCACTCGTGGGCTACTTCATCCGTTACCTCGGCGGTAACTGGAGCGGGGTACTGCAGATTGTCTTTCTCTGCGCCTCCGGCCTGCTGTTGCTGGCCCTGCTGTTCTCGGGCCAGATCCGCGCCCGCACCCGGGTATGGCTGAGCAAGAACTTCTTCAGCTACAAATATGATTACCGCACCGAATGGCTGCAGTTTACCCAGACCCTGGCACTCGCTGGGGAGAGCATCCCCGAGAACGTCATCCAGGCCATCGCCAGGCTTGTCAGCAGCCCCGCCGGCCTGTTGTGGAACAAAACTGAGGACGGGAACTACCAACTGGCTGCCCGCTGGGAGATGGGAGAGCCAGCGCAGGAGCGCGGTTTGCCAGAGCTTGCGGCCTGGCTGCGGAAAACCTCGTGGATCATCGACCTGCGGGAGTGGCAGCAGTCGCCGGACCTGTACGAGGGACTTGAGCTGCCGGCTTTTGTCAGGGAGATTCCCCGGGCCTGGCTGGTCATTCCCCTACTTTTGGGCGAGGAGTTGCAGGGCATACTGCTGCTGCGCGAATCCGACCTGCACGGGAATCTCAATTGGGAAGACCGTGACCTGCTCAAAATGGCAGGCAGGCAGGCCGCCAGCCACCTGGCCGAGTACGAGGCCAACCGGGCGCTGGTGGAGGCCCGCCAGTTCGAGGCCTTCAACCGGCTGTCGGCTTACGTCATCCACGACCTCAAGAATATCCTCGCCCAGCAGTCGCTGATCGTCTCCAACGCGGCAAAACACCGCAACAACCCGGCCTTTATCGACGACGTCATCAGCACCGTGCAAAATTCCGTCGAGCGAATGACCCGGTTGATGGAACAGATGCGCAGTGGCATCCGCGGCATCGAGCCGGGGGCGGTGGACCTGGGCGAAGTGCTGGCAGAGTCAGTGCAGGGGCGGCAGAAAGCAGCCCCGGGCCCTGCCCTGGAGCTGCCACCTGAACCCCTCGCTGTGCTGGCCGACCGGGAACAGTTGGGCACCGTATTTTCCCACCTTATCCAGAACGCGCAGGAGGCCACCGACAGGGCCGGGCGGGTGACCGTGCGCCTGCTGGCGCAGGCCGACCACGCGGTTGTTGAAATTGAGGACACCGGCATCGGTATGGAGGAAGACTTCGTCCGCAACCGCCTGTTCAAGCCCTTCGATACCACCAAGGGGCTTACGGGGATGGGCATAGGCGCTTTTGAGAGCCGCGAGATCGTGCGCAAACTGGGGGGTGATATCCGGGTGAGCAGTACGCCCGGAGTCGGCTCGGTGTTTCGCATAGTGCTACCATGTGCCGCCGCAAACGCAGGAAACGACTGCATGAACAGGGAAGCCGCAGGTGAGTAAAAACAGCAAGAAATACCTGCTGGTAGTAGAGGATGACAAAGGCCTGCAGGGGCAGATGCGCTGGGCCTTCGAGGACTTCGAGGTGGTCATCAGCGGCGATCGACAGGACGCCATTGCCCAGTTGCGTCGGGTTGAACCCGGGGTGGTGCTGCTTGACCTGGGCCTGCCGCCGGACCCCGGCGGAGTCACCGAAGGGATGGCCACCCTGCAGGAAATACTTTCGCTGCGACCGCAAACAAAAGTGATTGTGGTGACGGGCGACAACGACCGGGCCAACGCCGTGAGAGCCATTGCCCTGGGGGCCTACGATTTCTATCAGAAACCGGCCGACCCTGAGATTCTGGGGCTGATGGTGGAGCGGGCCTACCAGGTACATGAACTGGAGCTGGAGAACCAACGGCTGCAGCAGACCGGCAAGTCCTCCCCCCTGGCAGGCATCATCGCCAACAGCCAGAACATGCTGGAGCTGTGTCGGACCATCGAAAAAGTGGCGCCCACCGATATCACCACCCTGCTGCTGGGTGCCAGTGGCACCGGCAAGGAGCGCTTCGCCCAGGCCCTGCACGAACTGAGCGGGCGGTCCAAAAACAGAATCGTGGCCATCAACTGCGCCGCCATACCCGATACCCTGCTGGAGAGCGAGCTGTTCGGCTACGAAAAAGGGGCTTTTACCGGTGCCACCCAGCAGACCATCGGCAAGATCGAGTACGCTGACGGCGGCACTCTTTTTCTCGACGAAATCGGCGACCTGCCGATGGAACTACAGGCCAAGTTATTGCGTTTTCTGCAGGAGCGGGTGGTGGAGCGGCTGGGTGGGCGCAAGGAGATTCCCGTCGACGTGCGCATCATCTGCGCCACCCACCAGAACCTGCAGGAGCATATCAGGGACGGCCGCTTCCGCGAGGATTTGTATTACCGCATCAGCGAAATAACCATCAATATCCCGCTGTTGAAAGATCGCGAGGGCGACGCCATCGTCATCGCCAAGGCCTTCCTGGACCGCTATAGCCGGGAGCTGAAGCGACCGCTCAAAGGCTTCGACCCCGAGGCCGTGCTGGCCATCGGGAGCTACGACTGGCCCGGCAATGTGCGGGAACTGGAAAGCCGCATCAAGCGCGCCACCATCATGGCCGATGGCAGCTTCATCACCCGGGAGGACCTGGACCTGCCGCCTGCGCCTGCCGCGGGCAACGCCGACACCGCGCCGCTCAACCTCAAACAGGTGCGAGAGGAAGCCGAGCAGAAAGCCGTGAAACAGGCGCTGGCTGCCGCGGACAACAATATCACCGACGCCGCCAACGCCCTGGGCATAACCCGGCCCACCCTCTACAGCATGCTGGAAAAGTACGGATTGAAACCTTGAGCAGGCTTTTGTCCACCAAAGATAACCGCGGTAAGGAGCAGACTCAGTAAGGATCAGCTCGCGTCAGCAACGTTTGTTACTGTTGACTATCCGTTACTGTTGCGGCTGATGACAAAACCACAAACACCAAAACGGCGCTCATCCGTCTGATGAGCGCCGCAGACTGGGCCTTCCGGCCCAAGGCAAGTGAGAATTGAATAGTGCGTTACTGCCCGGCCGTCAGGCCGGGCGACGGCGCCTTCTGGATATTCCAATTGAGGCCAGCCCCGCACCCATCAGCAGCAGTGTCGCCGGTGCCGGTACATTTTGGTCGGGGGGAGTGCCGCCTCTGCTCAGCAGGGAGACGTGCGACCAGTCCCCTGCATTTGCCGGAAGATTATTCAGATTTACTGTACCCTCTGTAGTTGACGACAGGTTTTGAAAAAGATACATCACGACAATCTTAGCCTGCTTAACCAGCACAATCCACTCGCCGTTCAGCCCCGTCGTCGTGGTCCAACTAATGGTGCCAGCGACTGGTCCCGTCACTTCGAAACCGAACGGCAATGCGTTGTTTTTGCCCTTATCACGCTTTGCCACGTTGTACCAGTCATTATGGCCGAACGCTCCCGGAGTCCACGCCACATTGTTTACTGAAGTGTGAAGGGGGTCGACCAGATCCGTATTGAGTTCGGAATCATCATAGTTGACCTCGCCCCCGCTACTGCCCTGCAGAAACCCGACGCAGTCGTCGGCGACTGTCTCGGCGGGATCCACTGTTGCTTCGGCGACTGCGCACAGCGTCGTCTTTGTAATCGCAGCCTGGGTGGACCACGAAGCCAGCGACAGGGCCACTATTCCCACACTTACCAAGGTCTTTAACGTATTCATATTCCCTTCCTTTTTGGTTCTCCGCCTCGTACTGCGATCTAGACGTACAGGCCGGTCTCATCCCAGCACTATTACAGTAGATGCAAGATAAAGGCCAAGATAATTATGTCCAATTAAAACAATAGCTTAATGAATTCATTTCCAGCCACCAGTGCCTGCCGGGGGGCAAAGTGTAAAATTTTTTGACACCGTCAATCGGCCGATTGCAGCGTCCGCTTGAGGGCCCGTGCAGCTGCCCGCTCCGGGAACTCCCCGCCCGCGGCGAGGGCCCGGTCCAATTCCCTTTCGGCCTCGCCGGCGCGGTCCAGCCTGTGCAGTGTCACCGCCAGGTGGTAGCGGATCTGCGGGTTATCCCCGGCTCGCGTGGAGGCTTCCCGCAAATAGGGCAAGCCCTCCTCCAGGGCCCCCTGGCCGACCAGCAGCCAACCCAGGGTGTCATTTATCAGGGCATTATCGGGCTTCAGCTTGTGTGCCTGTCGGGCAAATTCGATAGCCCGGGGATCACCCAGTTCGTTCAGAGCGTAGGCGAGGTTATTCAGGTGAAACGCCTGTCCAGGCTCCTGTTCCAGTGCGATTTCCAGTTCGAGTTTCGCCTCCTGCCACAGCTGCTCGCCCAGCAGGTAATCAATCAGGGCTCCCCGCACTACGGTATCGCCGGGCCGGCGCGCGAGTTCCTCACGCAGTGCTGCCACCGCCTCTTTCTTCTGATCTCGCGCCTGCAGGGTTTGGTAGCGCCCCACTACCCAGCGCGGATCATAGGCTATGGCCAGTGCCTGCTGGTAGCGTTCTTCGGCCTGTGGGTACTGCTGCATCGCCAGCAAGCCTTGTGCCCCCAGGCCCCACGCCTCCGCGGATTTGGGGTCGATCGCGAGTATCGCATCGGATATCTCCACCGCCTTTTGCACCTGGCCCAGGGCCAGGTGGACCCTGAGGTAGGCCAGGAGCGAAGGCAGGTGCTCAGGCTGCACAGTCAGCGCGTTGTAGAGGGTATAGCGGGCGTCTTCCCAGGCCCCAAGCTGCATTTGCAACAGGGCTACGCGGTGAAGCTGGTCGCTGCTGGATGCCGCGGCCTTCTGCATGCGTCGATAGGTGTTCAGGCTGTCACCTTTCTTGCCGGCCAGCATCTGCACCCGGGCCAGGGCAGCCATGCAGTCCATATTGTTAGCAAACACCGCCGTGGCGTCCCAGGCACTTTTTTCGGCAGCTTCGAGTTGGTCGGATTGCACCAAGACCTCGATCAGCAACAGTCTTGGGTCTACCGCCCCGGCGTCAGCCCGTACCGCTTCCTCGGCCCATTTGAGAGCTTCACGCAAATCCGGCCGCGATAGCTCGAGCCTGGACATTTCCATCATGGCGGACACATTTCCCGGAACTTCCGCGAGCACTGCATCCAGCGTTTTCCGGGCAGCGTCCAGTTGACCGGATTCCCGGTCCAATCTGGCCAGCCCGATCTTGGCGGTGACGAAGTCCGGGCTCCGATCCACGGCGGCGGCAAAGGCCGTCCTGGCACCTTGGGTATCACCGGTGTCCGCTCGGGCCATGCCCAGCAGGTAATGGAAGCTGGGAGATTCGGGGGAGATCTCCACAAGCTTAACTGCAATAGCGGCCGCGTCGTCGGCGCGCCCCATTTCGAGGTAGGTCATGGCCAGGGGAAAGCCCACGTCCACCCGGGTGTTGTCCCCGGCGTACACGGCCTCCAGTGCCGTCAGGCCCGCCGTAGTTTGGCCGGCCTTCAATCGAGTAAGTGCAAGTTTTAAGTGGGTATCAGAACCCGGCACCTGGCTGTCCCCAAGGCCCTGCAGGAGCTGGATTGCGCTGTCATACAGGCCTGCCTGGGTATAGGCCGCGGTCATCATTGCGACGACCCGGGGGTCGTCCTTTTCCAGCGTGTACGTGGGCTTAAGGATTTTAATCGCGCCCGGTGCGTCGCCCAGTGCCAGCAAGGTTGACGCCAGCAGAAGGGTTGCCTGGGTATTGTCGCGGTCGAGTGCGAGGTACGCCTCCAGGTAGATTTTCGCGGTTTCGAAATTACCCAGGCGGTAATGGGTCTCGGCCCCGATCATGGATAACTGCTCATCAGCCGAAACCACCTCAGCGGGCAGGGCGACGAAGATGTCCGCCACCTTCTTCAGGGCTTCCCCGGCGCCGCTGACATCCCCGGCCCTGCTCATGATCTGCGCCCGCAGATAGATGCCCCTAGGGTCGAGCGGGTACGTCTTGTTATATACGTCGAGATCGTTGCCTGCTTCGGCGTCCCGCTGCAGGTCAACCAGCAGGGCGGCCCGCGATAGCAGCGCATAGGCGTATTCGGGGTCGCGTGCCAGAGCGGTGGCGTAGGCATCCAGCGCACCGGCATGCTTGCCCTGCGCCTGGAGCACATTGCCGAGCCGGGTCCAGGACTCGGCGGCATCCGGCCAGTTATCTGTCAGGCCCTGCGCCGTGACCAGGGCGTCGTCCAGGGCCCTGGTGGACAGCTGCAGATTTACCTTGGCGATGTTAGCCCTGTACGCATTCGGGTCGATGTCCCGGGCGCTGGCAATCGCCGCCTCCGCCTCCTTCAGTTTGTTCAGTGACAGGTAGGCCAGGGCGTGATAGCCCAGCAGCTCGGCGCGGGTGCGACCGTCAACGCTGTTCGCCGGGAAATCTGCAATCAATTCGCTGTACTTGCCCCGCAGCATGTAGGCAGACGCCAGCTTGGTTACCACTTCGTTGCGATCGGCGCCAAGCAGCAGCGCATCAGAAAGCGCTTGTTCAGCGGCAACCGGTTGGCCCTGCTCCAGCAGGATATCGCCCATAAGCACCAGGGAGGGGACATGCTGGTTGTCCTGTTGCAGTGCGTTCTTGAGCTGGATCAGGGCGGCCGCAGAATCCCCTTTGGCGTGATACTGGCGGGCGTCTTCGTAGAATGCACCGGCCGATCGTTGCGCGTGCCCAGTGATCGCATGGAGGGACATTACGAGAACGATGAGTAAGCAGGAAGCTCTTCGACGTATTTCGGGGCACATAAATCAGGGTTCCAGGTTACCGGTGCCTGCCCATTGTAACAAAGAAGCGCTGCTTGATTACCGGAACTCGTCAGCAAAAGAAGCGATTGGGAATTTCTGAGCAATTTTTTCGACTTGATTAAATTTTTCAAGGCCTGAAGAATTCACAACTCGAATGCCGCTCTAGCTGGTATCGAGCTTGCAGATGGGTTGATCACGCCAGGCACGCTGCAGCGGCTTAGCCAAGCTGCTGCACAACGTCGTCCAGCAGGCCGGTCAGGGCGCTGTCGATCCGGCGATAAACCTCCAGGAAACCTTCGGCGCTTCCGTAATAGGGATCGGGGATATCATCGCCGGCAGCCGGAGGAGCGAATTGCGTCAACAGGTGGATTTTGTGCCGATGAGCCTCGGGACACATTTCCAGCAGGTCTCGCTGGTTGGCCCTGTCCATGGCGACAATGCAGTCGCTGCGCAGCAGTTGCCTGACCGTAACCTGGGAGGATCGGATACCGGCCAGGCTGATGCCGTTAGCCTCGGCCACCTTGCGCGCGCGAAGATCAGGTTTCACGCCCCGCTGGCCGGCCCGGGTTCCGGCCGAGCGGACCGTCACGCGGCGATGCAGGGCCATATCCCGCAACCGCTTGCGCATCATGCCCTCGGCCAGGGGTGAACGGCAGATATTGGCTGCGCAGACGAACAGGATCAGCGGCTTTCGCACAAATAGTGGCACGCGAGTTCCAATCCTCCTGCGATAAAATCCTGGCGATATGATCTTCGATAGCCCCTTACCCGGGCCTGCCCGAGCCGGAATTAGCCGGCCATGCCTTAGTTCGCACCCGCAATTGCGCCAGGCCCGCCGCCAGGAAAAAGTAAAACATCCAACTGACCCGGGCCGAATCCAGCGGGCTGCCAAACAGGCCGAACGCACAGATGGAAAGCACCCCCGTGGTATACACTGGCACCAGGGAATCAGGGGCATGGCGCTCCAGGTTGGTAAGCACCAGCAGGGCGAGCAGGGTGAGAAACAGGCTCAGCCCGAGCCATCCGCTCTCGAACCAGACCTGCAGGAAGGTGTTCTTGATATGCCACGGCAAATGAGAATAGTCGTTGTAGGAGAACCAGTAGTCCAGGCCGTGCTTGAAGGAGCCGTTGCGGAGCAGGTTGAAACCATCGGCTGAGAACTCTATGGCATCGATCTCCACCACAGTGCCCGGCTTGGCGTAATTGATGGTAAGCACCGTAGGCCATCGCCACGCTACCCGCCACTGACCTACTCGCCCCGAATTGATTTCAACGGTTTGCTGTTCAAATTCACCATCGGTAGCACTGAAACTTACTGCCTTTCTCACGCAATTGGGCATGAAATTGCTGGCGTAGATGAGGTTGCGCTCGCACAAGCCGATCACCACGCGGGCCTCTTTGTCTGCTCGCGCATGAACTGTTACCGTGTAGTCGGTGTATGGCTCCACCGAAATCCTCTGGCCAAGAGCGAGGTCATGACCACCGCCCATATGCAACACGTCACGGTTATCTGCCCTGATCACGCTGAAACTGCCAACCTCCTTCACCACCTCTGACTGCTTTCCTATATAGCTGGCAGGAAAACCACCCACTCCGTTGCCGAGCAGGCCGACGAAAAAACCGTTCCGCGAGCTGTCCACCACGTCACTCCAGTGACCTTCCCGCGTTTGCAGGTCACCGCTCACGCGGGAAATACGATCATTGATCTGGTAGCCCCCGAGGGCAAAGGCGAATATCGCCGGCAGCACAAGCAATCCCGCCAGCAGGAAGGCGCGATTTATTTCGCTGGACGTCCCCGCAGCGTGAAACAGCCGGTGGGCAAAAAAGTAACTGGCAATCAGGCTTGCACCGATCAACCCAGCCCCAATGATCGAGGGTTCAACCCAGCGGCTAGTGAAATGTGCATTCAGTGCCACTGCCACCAGGCACAGGGCAACTACCCTGAGCGTATGGCGCGCCCATGCAGGAAACGGCCAGCGGCTGTCGCCATAAGCAAGAATCAGCAGCGCGCCAAAGCTGGCCAGGCCATAGCTGCCCGCGAAGCGGTAGGCGATGAAGGCAGAAATCAGCCCCGCTCCCAACGCTGTGGCCGCCGCGATCAGGGGAAAGGGTAATGGGATGTTGTTGCGATGACGCGCCAGCAGCGTGAGTGCACCGAACATTGCCAACGCGATGGCAAAAGCCGCGTAAGTCGCCCGGGTGAACCCCACCAGCGTTAAGTAGGCCAGGGTCATCAACGCCAGTGCGCCCAGCAGTCGAATCCAGGTGGACCGGCCGTAGGTCGCGGCATACAGGCTGGCGGGCAGCAGCAACAACACCACGCCATCATACGCCTCACCGCCGGTGTGCATGTCCGAGAGGATACCTGTCACCCGGTAGGACGAGCTCAGGTCCAGCAGTGAATTTACCACGTGGTACCAGGCGGAGGCACTCAGAATGACTCCCAGTGTTCCCCGCTCCCACAGTACGATCAGGCCCAGCACCAGCGCCGCGCAGCACATGCCGCCGATGAGCATGGTCACCGCCCGCTGTTTGTCCACCGCCAGCAGATAGCCCCACATCGGTACCAACGCAATACCCCAGACCACGCCCTTGAACACTTTGTATGCGTACTCGTCCGTGTAATAGGGGTTGTCCCACCCGGCCCCGGGGGGCAGCAGGAAGAATGTCCAGCCTGAGTAGCCCAGTGCAAGCACCACCAGGTAGCCCAGCAGGGCGATGCTGGCAGGGCTGGGCGCGAACACCTTGAATCGATAGCGGCCGTAGAGCAAACCGGATGCAAGGGTTACCAGGAACGCCAGGTCCAGTTCATTGTAAGCGAAGCGACCGGTAAAGGGGGCGAGGTCCAGGCCGACCGTCACTATCGGCAATACGATGAGCCAGAGCCGCGGCAGTTCCAGCAGGAGAAAGAGATATATGGCCGCCAGCGGTAACAACCAGAAGTCCAGCCAGGGGAAGCTGAAAA
>CAYTDW010000002.1:0-19803 GCA_964436585.1 uncultured Halioglobus sp.
GGGCATGGTTATTGCGTCCTCTTGGTGTCGCTAATCCTCGATTTCCAGCACGGTGGTGTCACCCTTGCAGTTGGGCTTGCTGAGGAACGTGGCGGAAGAATCCACGACCGCAACCCTGGACAGGAATGAACGACCCAGCAGCATGGTGTAATTGAAGTTGCCCCGGTCGGCGAGGGTGAACTCGGTCCTGAAGAGCTGGTTGTGCAGGCAGATCACCTGGGTCACTACCGGCCGCGTCACGCTGGGTGCGCCGTGGCGCTTGACCACCGCATCGCGCACCAGCGGCCCCTCCAGGCGCAGGGCATGTTTCTTCTCGGTATCCACATCCTCGTCGTGAAAATCAAATCGTACCCAGGGATTACCGTCCCGCTCGAAGCGTTCGATATTGGTCGCCTGCAGGGAGGAGGTCTTGGCGCCAGGGTCCAGTTTGACCTTTATGCGCATGTCCGAACCGAGGATATGGGCGGTCTCCAGCCATCCCAGGATCAGTTTTGGATTCCTTTCCTGGGCCTGTGCCAGGGTGGACAGGGCGAGCAGTAATGCAGTGGCAAGGTATCTGGTTTTCACGTTTTCACTCCGTATATCAAGTCAGCAGCGAACGCCCCGGGATGGATTTCAGCAGTTGTCGCGTGTACTCCTGCTGCGGCCGCTCGAACAGGTCATCGCCGCTGCCCTGTTCGATGACTTCACCCTTGTACAACACCACGATGCGGTCGGCCAGGTGGCGCACGACCGCCAGGTCGTGGGACACGAACAGCATGGTCAGGTTGTACTCCCGGCCCAGCTGCTGCATCAGCTCGAGAATCTGCGCCTGGATCGTGACATCCAGCGCCGACACCGGCTCATCCGCGACCAGAAACTCCGGCCGGGTCGCCAGGGCGCGGCCGATGGCAATACGCTGGCGCTGGCCGCCGGAGACTTCATGTGGATACTTGCGCACGAAAGCCCGGGCGAGGCCCACGTCATCCATCAGTTTGAGTATGCCCTGTGCGACTGTCTTGCGGCTCTCTATACCGTGCAGCAGCAGGGGTTCCGCCAGGGTATCGTACACGGTCATGCGCGGGTTCAGGGACGCAAAAGGGTCCTGGAAGATCATCTGCATGCGCCGGCGCATGGCCTTGAGTTCGGCGCCCTGCAGCGCGGTCAGGTCGGTGCCGTCAAGGCTCACCTGGCCGGATGTCACCGGCACCAGTCGCAGGATGGAGCGGCCTATGGTCGACTTGCCGCTGCCCGATTCGCCCACCAGGCCCAGCACCTCGCCGCGGTTGATGTCGAAACTGACGTTATTGACGGCCTTGACCGGCTCCCGGCGCCGGCCCTGGCCGAACCATGTGCACAGATTGCGCACCTGTACCAGGGGCTGCGCCGTACCCGGCCGCGCCTGTTTGGAATCGGTGGGAATTGCCGCCAGCAGTTTCCTGGTGTAGGGGTGCTGCGCCTGGCGGAAAATACCTTCGCGGTTGCCGGTTTCAACGATCCCGCCCTGTTTCATCACCACGATGGTGTCGGCGATGTCGGCCACCACGGCCAGGTCGTGGCTGATGAAAATCACGCCGATATTGCGCTTGCTCTGCAGCTCGGCGATCAGCTTCAGGATCTGCGCCTGGATGGTGACATCCAGGGCGGTAGTCGGCTCATCCGCTATTAACAGTTTCGGTTCATTGATCAGCGCCATGGCGATCATCACCCGCTGGCGCATGCCGCCGGAGAACTGGTGCGGGTAGTTGTCGAAGGTGGATTCGGGGTCGCGTATGCCCACTTCTGCCAGCAGTTCCAGCGCCCGGCTGCGGGCCTGCTGGCCGCTCACTTTATGGTGGTAGAGCAGGGGTTCCATCAGCTGCTTGCCGATGGTCATGTAGGGGTTCAGGCAGGTCATCGGGTCCTGGAAAATCATGGCGATATCGCGCCCGCGGATCTTGCGCAGCTCGGACTCTTCCAGTTGCAACAGGTCGCGGCCGTCGAACAGGGCGCGCCCGCCATCGATGCGGCCGGGGGGCATGGGCACCAGTCCCAGCAGGCTGTAGCAGGCCACCGACTTGCCAGAACCGGACTCGCCGATGATCGCTGTGATCTTGCCCAGCTCCACGGTGAAACTGATGTCGTCAACCGCCTTGCTGGTACCGTTGCGGGTGACGAAGCTGATCGCGAGATTGTGTACTTCCAGCAGCGCCATGGTCAGTCCCTGGCGCCGCGGACGTCGAGCGCATCGCGCAGCCCGTCACCGAGGAAGTTGAGGGAGAACAGGGCCAGGGTCAACGCCACCCCGGGGAAGATCAGCAGCCAGGGATACTCTTCCATGGTCTCGGCGCCGTAGGAAATCAGCAGGCCCCAGGAGGTCTGCGGCGGCTGGATACCCAGGCCGAGGAAACTCAGGAAGGCTTCCAGCAGCATCACATTGGGGATGGTCAGCGTGGTGTAGACGATGATCGGCCCGAGGGCATTGGGCACGAGGTGGCGGAAGATCAGCGCGGCCGGGGACAAGCCCAGCGAAATCGCCGCCTCGACAAATTCCATCTGGCGCAGGGACTGTACCTGGCCGCGCATGATGCGCGCCATGGTCAGCCACTCCACCGCGCCGATGGCCAGGAACAGCAACAGCATGCTGCGCCCGAACACCACGGTGAGCAAGACGATGAAAATCATGAAGGGCAGGGCGTAGAGAATATCCACCATGCGCATCATCACCGCGTCGGTGCGGCCGCCGACATAGCCCGCCACCGCGCCCCAGGTCACGCCAATCAGCAGGGCCACGGCGGTGGCGATAAAACCCACGGCCAGGGAGACGCGCCCGCCGTACATGATCTGGGTCATCAGGTCGCGGCCAAAGATGTCAGTGCCAAGCCAGTGCGCTGCGGAGGGGCCGCTGGCACCAAGCTCAAGGTTCTGCTGCTGGTAGCTGTAGGGCGCAATCCAGGGGGTGAGCAGGGCGATCACAATAAACACCAGCAGGATCGCCAGGCCGAGTACCGCCAGGTGGTTTTTGCGCAGGCGCAGCCAGGCGTCCTGCCACAGGGAGGTGCCCTGTTCCGCCCGGGCGATAGCGCCGGTGGCTTCGCTGCTCATCTACTGCCCCCCGAACTGGGCCCGCAACCTGGGATTCATCCAGGCGGCGAGAATGTCTGAGAGCAAATTGAAGAACACGATCAGTACCGACAGGAACACGGTGGTGCCAAGGATCATGGTGTAGTCGCGGTTGAATGCCGCCTGCACATAGAAGCGGCCCAGCCCCGGGATCTGGAAAATGGTCTCGACCACGAAGGAACCTGCCAGCAGGCCGGCGAACGCGGGGCCGAGGAATGCCACCACCGGGATCATGCCGCCGCGCAGGCTGTGCTTGAGCACTACCTGCCACTGGGGCAGGCCCTTGGCCCGCGCCGTGCGGATGTAGTCCTGTGACAGCACCTCGAGCATGCCGGCCCGGCCCAGGCGCGCGATATAGGCGGCGTAGCCGGCTCCCAGCGTGAGTGCCGGCAGGATCTTGTCACCCGGGATATCGCCCCAGCCCGACACTGGCAGCCAGTCCAGGTGGATACCGAACACCAGCACCAGCAGCGGCCCCAAAAGGAAGGAAGGCATACAGATCCCGATCATGGCGGCGGACATGGGGATGTAATCCTGCGCCGTATTGGGTTTGAGCGCGGCGATGATTCCCGCCAGTCCGCCGATGCCCAGCGCCACCAGCAGCGCATACAGGCCCAGCTCCGCCGTCACCGGGAAGCCCGCGGCGATCAGCTCATTGACGCTGCGCCCCGGGTACTTGAAGGACGGGCCGAGGTCGCCCTGGGCCAGGTCGCCCAGGTAGGCGGTGTACTGCTGGAACAGCGGCAGGTCGAGCTTGTACTGGGCCTCGAGGGCGGCTTTCACTTCCCGGGTCACGGCCTTCTCGCCATCGAAGGGCCCGCCAGGGGCGACCCGCACCAGGAAGAAGGTCACGGTGATCACCACCAGGATGACCGGTATCGCCTGCAGCATTCGCATGCCGATGAAGCGCCACACGATCAGTTGCCCGCCCCGGGTGGACGCCAGTCCTGGTCCAGGGAGACGTACTTGAAGTTGGCTGAGTCCATCAGGTTGGGCGGCATGCCGCTGACGCTGGGGTGAACCAGGTGCTTGCTGGTGTAGGTATACAGGGGAATGATGGGCATCTGCTCCATCAGCAGGGTTTCCGCCTGCTGGAAAATCGCCAGCCGCGCCTCATCGGTGGCGGCCTGGGGCGCCTGGCGGAGGATCAGGTCGTCGTAGCGGGGGTCGGCAAAGCCGGTGTTGTTGTTGCCGCCGCCGGTGAGGAACAGGTCGAGGAAGCTGTTGGGGTCGACGTAGTCGCCGATCCAGCCGCGGCGCGCGATCTGGAAATTCATCTGGGTGATAGAGTCGAGGTACACCTTCCATTCCTGGTTGGTGAGGGTGACGTCGATATTGAGTGCGTCCTTCCACATCTGTTGCAGTGCCACCGCAACCTTGCGGTGATCCTCGCTGGTGTTGTAGGTCAGCTCCAGCCCCGGCCAGCCCTCACCGTTCGGGTAGCCTGCCTCCGCCAGCAACTCGCGCGCCCGCGCCACGTCATGGCTGAACAGCTTCGGCGGGAAGTAGCCGAGGGTGTCCGGCGGGGTAATGCTGTAGGCGGGTATGTTGGTGCCCTTGAGCACATTCCGGTTGAGCGATTCGCGGTCTATCGCCATCGACAGGGCCTGGCGCACCTTCAGGTTATCGGTGGGGGCTTGCAGGGTATTGATCAGGTAGTAGTAAGTGCCGATGTAGGGCGCCTGGCGGTAGGGCGTGTCAGCCATCTCCTGGTATACCGGTATCTTGCCCAGCGGCACGCTGCCGGTGTAGTGCAGTTGTCCCACCCGGAACATCCGCTCCTCGCTCACGGAGTTCTCAGTGGGATGGAACACGATCCCGTTCAGTTTGACGTTTTCCCGGTCCCAGTAGGTAGCGCTTTTCTCCACCTCCAGGCGCCGGTAGAGCTGCCAGTCCTTGAGCCGGAAAGCGCCGTTGCTCACCATGTTCTCCACCCGGGTCCAGGGTGTATAGCGATCGCTCGCATTGCCGAATTTCTCGATGGTGGGCCGGTGTACGGCGAAGGTGCTGTAGTGGTCCATCAACTGGAGGAAGTAAGGGGTGCGCTCGTTCAGGGTGACCTGCAGGGTGAACTGGTCCAGGGCCTTCACACCCACCTCGCCAAAATCGGTAATCTCGCCCTGGTTGAACGCCTGGGCGTTTTTCACCGGGAACAGCATATAGGCGTATTCGGCGCCCAGGGCGGGGCTGAGCAGGCGCTGCCAGGACCACAGGTAATCGGCGGCGGTCATCGGGTCGCCGTTCGACCAGCGGGCCTCGGGATTGATATGGAAGGTGATAACCCGCCCGTCCTCACTGATGTCCCAGCTGCTGGCCACGCCCGGTTCCGGTTCCAGCGTGTAGGGGTTCTTGACTGCCAGGCCCTCGAACAGGGCATTGATGATGAAGTGCTCGGGAATGCCGGTGGCCACATGCGGGTCCAGGGCCTGGGGTTCGGAGCCGTTGCCGAAATGCAGGATTCCCGCGCGGTTGCCGCTGGCGACGTTCGACTCCCCGCTGCCGCAGGACGCCAGCAGGGCGACTGCAGCGACAAGCAGGAGTAAGCGGACAATCATGGGGTGCATTGCGAGCGCGGCCGTGGCGGGTCGAGGGCCTAACTGTAATGCAAGCGCCGTCCTTTGTCACAAACAGGAGTGCCAGGGCTTTACCGCCCCGGGGCTGTTGCGCAGTTGCCTCAGGCGGCGGACTTGCCCCTCTCCCCAACCGGGGGCCCGACATAGTTGGCGCGCGGCCGGATCAGGCGACTGTTCCTGCTGAACTCGAGGAAATGGGCGATGTAGCCGTACACCCGCGCCATGGCGAACATGGCCGTGAAGAAATGGGTGGGAATGCCCAGGCTGTGGAACACCGCACCCTTGTAGAATTCCACGTTGGCCCAGATTTCTTTGCCCTGTTTGGAAAAGGCCCGCTGGCAGGCCTCTTCCACCGCCACCAGGGTGAGCAACAGATTCCTGCTCTCGCCCTCGTTGCACAACGCCATCGCCATGGGTTTGAGGATCTTCGCCCGTGGATCGACGGTGCGGTATTCACGATGGCCCATGCCCATGATTTTTTCCTTGCGGGCGAGGCAGTCGGTGACAAAGGCCTCGGCCTTGTCGGGGCTGCCGATGGCCATGGCCATCTCCAGGGCGGCCTGGTCGGCACCGCCGTGGAGTTTGCCGAACAAGGTGCCGATCGAGGCGGAGATGGAAGACTGGATGGGGGCCAGGGTGCTGGCGCAGACCCGGCCGGCAAACGTGCCGGCGTTGAAGCTGTGCTCCATCTGCAGGATCTGGGTGGCATTGAGCATGCGCACCTGCTCGGCGCTGGGGGCGCTGCCGTGGAACATGGTGAGGAAGTTCTCATGGAACAGCCGGCCCGGGGTGGGGGCCAGCACCACCTTGCTCTGGCTGAGGCGGTGGTGGGCGGCGACGAGAGCGGTGATCTTGGCCGCGAGGAACAGGCCGTGTTCGGCGTCCGGCTCCATCTCCATCGACTGCTCCGCCGGCAATTGCAGCAGCGGCACCATGCCCTGCAACATCAGCATCGGGTGCAGGTCCCGCGGCACATGGCGCAGCAACTCGATCTCCGCGTGGGACAGCCGCGAGTGGCGGCACATGAAGGTTTTCAGCCGGCTCTTTTCCTGTTCCTCGGGCCAGTCCCCGAACAGGACCATCCACACCACGTGCAGGAAGGGCACTGCCACCAACTCATTGATGTCGATGCCGCGGTAGCTGAGCAGCCCCGCGTCGCCCTGGACATCTGAAATGGCGGTGTCGCCCACGATGATTCCGGCGAGGTCGCTGGAATGAACAGCAGTTTCTGTGGTCACGGCGCGCTCTCCACTTTTGGTAATTTTTCACAGTATACGAAGCAGGCCACCATTAGTAGAATTAATTTTACTTATCAAGGTATCAGGTAGACTAATATGCGTTTTGAGAACAGCGAGTTGCGCGCCTTCCGTGCGGTAGTGGAAGAGGGTGGATTCAAGCGGGCTGCCGCGGCCCTGCATATCAGCCAGTCGGCGGTCAGCCAGGCGGTGGCGGGACTGGAGGCCAAGCTGGAAGCGCCCCTGCTGCAGCGGGGCAAGGAACTGCGCCTGAGCGATATCGGCAAGCGCCTGTTCACCCACGCGGTTGACATGCTGCGCGAGGAACAGCAGACCCTGGAGGATATCGCCCACCTCAAGCAGGGCAATGCCGAAACCCTCAGCCTGGCCCTCAGCGCGTCCATCAATCACTTCTACGCACCGCAATTAATAAGCGCTTACTATCGCGAGAACCCACAGACCAGGATGCAAATCGCCGAGCTGCCGGGGCGCAGCATTATTTCCGAGGTGCTCTCGGGCGGTGTCGAGCTGGGGCTGGGGCCGTTCCAGAAACAGATGTCCGCCTTTGCCACCATCCCCCTCTACAGTGACTCCCGCCACCTGGTGGTGAGCCCCCGACACGCCCACTATCCCGAGATGGTGAAGGGGGATGAACGGGCCCTCAAGCTCACCCCCCTCATCACATCGGCGCTGGATAACCCGGACATGCGCCCCTCCATCATGCGCCTGCGGGACCAGTTCAGCACCGTGTGGGAGGTCAACAGCCTGTCCCTGCGTATCCATATGGTGGAGCAGGGCATGGGAGTCACCTTTATCGATCGCAAGCTGCTGCAGGAGCACCCGGCCTGCGCCGACTTCCATATCATGGACGACGTGTCCTTCGGCAGCATCGCCAAGGAGGTCGGCCTGTACTACCGCGCGGGCAGGCACCTGAGTACCAGTGCCAGCAACTTCGTCGCCCTGTGCGAGCGGTTCTGGAATCTGTAGAGTGCCTGTTCCTTATAAGGAGCCGGATCAGGGGCCGGAGACCATGGCGTTATCGTTGCGCGACAGTAATGTGGAAAGGCTGGGGGAGCATGCGTATGACGTGCTCATTGTCGGCGGGGGTATCAATGGCGCCGTGGCCGCGGCCGCTCTGGCGGGAAGCGGGGTGCGGGTCGCCCTGATCGAGCGGGGAGATTTCGCCGGTGGCGTCAGCTCGAACTCGTCCAACCTCGCCTGGGGCGGCATCAAGTACCTTGAAAGCCATGAGTACCTGCTGGTCAACAAGCTGTGCAAGTCCCGCAATCGCCTGATGCGGGCTTATCCTTCCACCGTCAAGGAGATTCGCTTCCTCACCACCATCGCGCGCGGCTTTCGCTTCCCGCCGTTCCTGGTCTACCTCGGCAGCCTGCTGTACTGGATCATGGGCCGTTTCGCGACGAAAGCGCCGCGCTACCTCAGTGCCCGATCGCTCGAGCGCTGCGAGCCGGTCATCAATACCCGCGAGGCGGCAGGCGGCCTGGAGTATTCCGACTGCTACCTTCACGACAACGACGCCCGCTTCGTTTTCAATTTCATCCGCAAGAGCCTGAACTACGGCTGTATCGCCGCCAACTATGTGGAGTCCCTGGGGGCGCGCCGGGAGGGGGATCACTGGGTCACCACTGCGCGCGACGTGGTGGGCGATACGCGTTTCGACATCCGCAGCAGGGTGCTGATCAATGCCTGCGGACCCTACGTCGACGCCCACAATGCCCGCTGCGGCGAAACCACCGCCTACCGCCACCTGTTATCCAAGGGCATTCACCTGGTGGTAGACCGGATTACCGACCACAAGCGCGTGCTGGCCTTCTTTGCCAGCGACGGCCGCCTGTTCTTCCTGATACCCATGGGCTCCAGGACCTGTATCGGCACCACGGATACCCAGGTAGACGGCCCGGAGGTCGAGGTGACGGACGAGGATCGCGACTTCGTGCTGGCCAACGCCAACGCCCTGCTCGACCTCGATCCTCCGTTGACCCGCGCCAGTATCATCGCCGAGCGGGTGGGCGTGCGACCGCTGGCCAGCAGGGGCCAGGACGGCGTGGCGGACTGGGTGGCGCTGTCGCGCAAACACGTGATCGAAGTGGATGAGGCCCGCCGGCACCTGAGCATCTTCGGCGGCAAGCTCACCGACTGCCTCAACGTGGGCGACGAGGTCGTCGCGCATGTGCGCCGGCTGGGTATCGAGCCGCCCGCCCCCAATCACCGCTGGTACGGCGAGCCGGGCGCGGACCTGCGCGCCGAGTTCATGCTGCAGGCGCGCCTGATGGATCTGGACTCGCTCACCGCGCCCGCTTCCTCCGAACCGCTGTCGGAGCGCTTCTGGCGGCGCTACGGCGAGAGCGCTTTCGGCCTGCTGGAGCGTATCCGGGAGGATGAGCGCGGTGCGCAGCTGTTAATCGAGAACGCGGAGTACACCCGCTGCGAAATCGAGCTGGCCGCCCGCCGCGAAATGATCGTGAAGCTGGAGGACTTCATGCGCCGTCGCTCCAAGATCGAGCTGGTGGTGCGACGCTGCCAGTACCAGCACGCCCCCGGCCTGCGCGAGGCCTGCGCCATCCTGTTCGGCGACCAGGCGGAGGCGCGCTTGCGGGAGTACCTGGACAGTTCTGCTGTGACTTGACGGAAAAATATTTTGCGGGCGCTGCATCCAAAGGCCCGGGCCGCTGCATCTAATCGGGTAAGCAACACAACCACCCGAGGAGCAAGTCATCATGAAAACCCAGAAATCACAGATTACAGGCCTTATATTACTCTTGACGCTTGCAGGCCCGGCCCTGGCCCTGGAGGAATCACTGCAGTTGCGAGGTGTAAACGAGGTGCTGCAGACCAGGATTGACCAACGGATTGGCGACGCACTGGAGCGTGAATTTTATAGCCGCAGTGAGTCCCGGCAGGCCACTACGCGGGTCGGTGCCACCGCGACCAACGACCCTGCGGACAAACATGCGCAAGCCGATTGCCCGGTGCTGCCGATTGCACCGCTTATCCATCAGTACCTGTCGGCGCGCCACAATCCCCTTACCTGACCCCGGAGAAACCACATGAAAGCCATTTATTGCAGCGCACTGCTCATCACCCTCCTGGCCGCGCCGGGCTATGCCGACACAGCCGAAAATTCGGCAGCGGAACCCCAGGAGCGCGGCCTTTCCATTGTCGTCGATATTGATCGCGACGCCGCCGGCGACAGCGCCGCGACATCGGCAGACCTGCAGCAACTGCAGGAGAAGGCCTACGCCAAACTGGGGTCTATCATCGATGCCACCGGTGACCAGATGTCCGCGGAAGAAAAGGCCGAGGCCAGGCAGGACATCAAGCAGGCCCTGGACGCCCTGGCCGATGTCAGCGGCGCAACCACTGGCGGAGTTCACCTGGGATCCGGCGATGATTCGGCCTCCGTCACCGAGATGCTGATTGCGATGACCGCCATCACCCTGATTTTCGGTTCGCCACTGCTGATCGTGGCCGTGGTCCTCTATGCCAATTACCGCAAGAAAAGGCTCGTACATGACACCATCAGCCAGTATGTGAGCAGCGGCAAGGATGTTCCAGCCGAGGTCATGAGCAGCCTGCAGGCGGAAATTACGCCCAGGAGCAGCCTGCGCAAGGGTCTGGTCATGACCGGCGCCGGTCTGGGAATCATCGCCTGCTTCGTCGTGATGGGTGCAACCGAAGGGGCGGCCCTGGGCCTGATCCCCTTGTTTATCGGCCTTGCCCAGCTTCTGATCTGGAAGCTGGAGGCGAGATAGCGCGGCAGGCCGAAGCAACGCCCATGAATCTCGACGACCAGTGCCTGATCGACCGGGTACTGGACAGTGATGACCAGCATGCGTTCTCGCAGCTGGTCAAGCGCTACCAGTCCCAGCTGCGTTACTCGCTGCGGCAACTGACGGGCTGGGATGAGGCACTGGCGGATGATCTTGCCCAGGAGACCTTCATCAGGGTGTACCGGTCACTGCGCAGCTATAAGGGCGATGCGAAATTTTTTACCTGGATTTACCGGATTGCCTACAATTGTTTCGCCGCGCACTGTCGCGGTCGCAAGAGCGAAGTGCCGCTGGACGAGGGCCGCCTGGCCGAGGCCGGGTTCAACCCGCAAACCAGCCAGGACCTGCACCGGGATTTCGCCCGGGCGCTGGAAACGTTCCCACCGGAGCAGCGCATGGCCTTACACCTGTCTCTCCAGCGCCAGTTGTCACACGCGGAGATCGCCGACATCATGGATTGCCCGCTGGGTACGGTTAAGAGCTATATTTCCCGTGGCCAGGAACGGCTTAAACTACTGATGGTCGGCTGGAATAGCGGAGTTTGAACATGACCAAGACCAATGATTTCGAGAATTTACGGGGTGCGCTGCGCACTACCGAACCGTACTTTGAAGACGCCGGTTTCAGTGCGGGGGTTATCTCCCGGGTGGCGACAACCGGGCGCCTGCCGGGATGGCTGGCCAACCTGCTGCTACTGGCATTTACCGCGGTGGGTTGCGCCCTGGCCGCCTGGCTGACACCGGCTGGCAGCCAGCTCACCCTTTCCGTCGCCCATGCCATCACCCAGGCCGTGACAGCCATGCTCGCGTTCGAGGGCGCATTCTTCCTGCCCACGATCGCCGCCGCCGCGGTGGGCACGCTCCTGCTGGCCTGTGGCGTTATCTGGCTGTCCCAGAGCGATGCCATCTGACTTGATGGCCCCGGCCTGCGCAAACCAACCTTATCGGCTGGAGCGCCCCGTCAGCTGCTAATCGCTTTGGGATTGGGGCCATAGGCGTTGTCGCCCGGTGTGCTGTCCAGTATGAAGAAGACGATCAGGACAATAGTGCCAATCACGGGAATCAATCCGATCAGCAGCCACCATCCGCTGCGACTGGTATCGTGGAGCCGGCGCGCCCCAACGGCTATCGACGGCAGCAGAACCGCAATCGAGTAAAGCCCGCTCAGCAGGCCCCAACCGGTTTCCTCATTGTAACTGCCTGTCATAGAGTCAATGACAGACAGGGCGATAACGATCAGGCTTGAAAACAACAGGAAGTACCAATACTCCGCGCGTTGCGCGCGCCCGGAGAACGTCGCGTATTTCTTCAGAACCACGAGAAACCAGTTCATAACTACTCCTTATGATTAAACCACCTCAACTAACAGGGTAACGGCCTGGGACCATGCCGCCGCCTTACGCTGAACCCTGCTGCCGTGGCGGCAAACGCCGGCCGAGCCCCGCGCTCAGCCATAGCGGTTTCAGGACCATACCACCAGGGCCGCGCGAACGACCAGCGCAACCAGGACCAGCGATGACAACAGGAACAGCACAAAGCGTACCTCGATCTTGTTCCACAGGGCCTGGTGCAGGCTGTGAGCCACCCGCAATAGGACGTAAGCCCAGGCCAGTGCCAGGTTCAGGCCTTCGCCGGCGCCCAGCAGGGCCAGGGTGAACGCCACGGCGTAGAACAGGGTGGGCTGCTCCAGCAGGTGATTGTAATTATCGGCCTTCCAGCGCACGCGCGCCGGCAGCTCGGCCATCTGCACGCCCTTCGGGATATCGGGGTCCAGCTTCATTCCGGCCCGGCGCACCGCCGGAATCCGGGTGATATACATCCAGGCCCACATGGTGCAGCTGAGGATCAGCAGGGCCGTAACCGGTGCCAGGATTGCGGTACTTGCGGTCATGCGTCAGTCCTTTGAAGTCCTGGTCGGGATGATGCCGCCGGGCGCTGCACGCCGGCGCCAATACTGTATTTCATTGCCACGGTGTCAGAACCTCGGCTCACCACCGTGAGCTCCCAGGTAGTGGGCGCTCAGGTTCGGCCGTGTCGCCAGCTTGTCATTGATCTCGTAGATGCGTTCGTAGTTGGTGTCCTTGATCAGCCATTTGCCGTTCACCTTGAGATAGCGGTCCCAGTAGAGCGCTGTGCCGTGGGTCCTGGCGTTGTGGTTGAGAATCCACATATTGTCTTCCAGGTACCAGATGGCCGTGGCTTCCGTCTCGCTGAGCATCTGGATTTCCGGGTGGTGGGCGTTGTGCTGGCCGACAGCCTCCCTACTGAAGGCCGCGCCGATATTGTTCACATAATCCTGCTTGCCCTGGAGTTTCCACTCGTAGCCGCCGCCGACGAAATGCACCGATACGTCATCGTGGAACAGGGTGGCCAGCTCCTCCAGGTTGCAGGTGTCCACGCAGCGGAAGTAGGCGTACTTGAGTTGCCGTATCGCCTCCATATCCATCAGGCACTGGATATCCCGGCGCAACTCCTCTATACCGCCTTTCGAGGCCTCCAGCGGCAGGCCGGGGGTGATGCCGAGGTTCTTTTTATTGAGTAGCTGTCGTGCTTTGCTCATGGTGATCGCTCTCTCAGTGCAGGTGGTTGAATGGTGCAGCTTTTTGGGCCGCCTTGCGCTCCAGGTTGCGCTCGACCGCATCCAGGAAGCCATACATGTCGACCACGGTTTCCGCTGCCGGATCGGCGGTTTTACCCTTGAGGTCCCCGGTGATGGTGCCCTGGTCAACGGTATCGATCAGCGCTTCCTTGAGCTGGCTGGAGTAGGCGGTCAGGGCCTCATTGCCCTCCCTCTGGGCCAGGGTTTCCAGGGCGTTGGCGAGCGCGTAGATCAGGGCGGAGGAATTGAAATGCGCTTCCCTGCCGTCGCTTTCAAGGTACTTCAGATAGAGGTCGTGGGCCGTGCCGTGGGGAGCTTCGTAGAGCATGGTGCCGTCCTTGCTCTCGATGATGGAGCTGGCGGTAGCCAGGCTGCCGCCGAGGGCGGCCGAAATGTCCGAGAAAATATCACCGTCGAGATTCTGCGCCGGGTAGAGGGCGTTCCTGGGCGGGTCAGTGATCATTTTCCGCAGCTGGCTGGAGGGGCGCATGATCATGAACGAGGGCGGCTGGGTGCCGGATTTTGCCAGCGCATGGCGCACATCGGTGATGGCGGTGCTGAACACCTCGTCGTACTCCATGTATTCGCGTTTCAGGCCGAAGTAGACTTCCTTGCCCTTGCGCGAGGCGTCGCGAAACACCTGGCTGACCCAGTCGGTGATCGCCTGCAGGTCATTGGACATCAACAGCACCGGGTCGTTCTGTTTGACCCAGCGGGCGTGCTTCTCCTCGCCGTCGAGGATGACCTTGAGAATGCCGTCTTCTTGCATCGGCATGTTGAAACTGCCGTACTGGTCGCCACCGCCGGCGCTCATGCGCGACAGGGACACGTGGTGCTTGCGCCTGGGAATACCGAAGCGTTTCAGTTCGGCCACCAGCTTGTAGAGCTTGCGGCCGGTGGTGTTATCGGGCACGCCCCAGAGGGCGCGCTCGGGCGGGTTGGCGACGATGCGCGCGGCCTGGGCGTCGATCAGCTCGTAATGGTAGTTCAGCCCCGCCTCCCGGAAGCGCTCGCGGTAAGCGGCGGCGTACACCGCCTCGATGGCGCTGCGCATCACCCCGTCATAACCGGCGATGACGGTATCTTTCAGGCCCAGGTAGGCATCTCGCCGCTCGTCGAGCGCGCGCTGGAAAAAGGCGTGGGCCCAGGCGGTCACCGCGTCGATGTCGTTGGTTGCCAGCAGCCAGGGGTCACCCTTGTTGATGGTCCGGCGATGCAATTCAACCGGGTCGCCACTGGAGCCGACGAAGACGAGCTTGAGCACACCGGTGGCCTTGGACAGTTCGTTGTGGCTGTGCTTGATGCCGCCGCTGTCCATGGTCATCACTTCGATGTCGCGGCCTATCCAGTCGGGCGGGTTGGACTGCAGGTTGCGGAACTGGATGTCCTCGCGGGTGATGTTGCCGCCGATACCCTTGCGGATAGCGCCGTTGGGCGACTTGGTCGCCAGCTTGTCGAGCTCGGCTTCCTGCACTGCCGGGTACCTGGCCAGCAGCTCATCCAGCTGCTGCCGGTTGACCGTCATGCCGGCATTCTTGACCCCAACGCCGTGGGTTTTCAGCGCGGCAATGGCGTCGCGCACGACCTGGCCATTGGTGGCGAGTCGATTCTCGGCGGTGAGGTCGATCTCCACCAGGCTGATTTCGAGGCGCTTGCTGACAAACTGTTCGAGGATGCGCTCGAAGGCGACCTGGGCCATTTCATCCCCGTGCAGGATGACCAGGGGTCTCGCAACCGGAATCTTGCCGTTCATTTGATCTCCTGCTGTGGGCGTTGAGCCCGACTGGAATTTCGTGGCGTCAGTAGGTTCGCGGGTCAGCGCCGCCGGTGATTTTCCGCAAAGCGGATTACGAATTCGCCCAACGCCAGGGTAATCACCACGCCCGCCAGCACCGGCCACTGCATGCCTTCGCCCGGCGTGTACACGAACAACACCAGTGAAAGCGCCAGCACCGCCAGGCAGCTCCAGGCCAGGGCCCGGGCCGTGCCCAGGCCTCCGGGAACCCGGTAGGGCCGCGGGTGGTTGGCGTCGACCAGGCGCATTTTGACAAAGGCCAGCAGCATGCCGTGGTAGGGCAGCAGGAAGATCACCGCACTGAAAGAGAACAGGGACCAGAACAGGTCCTCATTGGTGCCCGCCATCAGGCCATACAATACCAGCATCGAGGTGCTGACAATGCCCATGAGCACGGCGGCACCGATCGGCGTGCCCAGTTTCTGGCTTTCCCGGGCGAAGATGCGCGGCAGCTCGCCCTCCATCGCCGCTTCCGCCGCCGCCCGGTTGGAGCCCAGCGCCCAGGTTACGCCGTTGGAAAAAAAGGTGTAAAGGGCGCCGACGCCGAGCGCCAGCACGAGAAAATTGCCGGCTGCGGAGCCGCCGAAAAACAGGGCAAAGGTGTCAATCAGTCCCTCGACCAGGTTGATATCCCCGGCGGGAATGGCGGCAAGCACCGCGCCGGTTCCCAGCAGGTACAAAACGAGAATTATCGCAGCGGAGATCAGGATGGCGCGAGGCACATCGCGGGCCGGATCCTTCATCTCCTGGCTGCCGGCGCTCACCAGTTCGAAGCCCAGCATGCCGTAGATGATGGCGGGGATATACTGCAGGCTGTCACTCCAGTCGGGCTTGAGTGTCTCCAGCGTAAGCGGGTTGGCCATGCCATGGCGGCCGATATGAATGAATGCCCCGACGATGATGGCCAGGAAGATCAGCACCTTGAAAATCGCCCCCAGGTTGGGTATCCACTTGCCCACCTCCAGGGTGACGATATTCACCAGTACCGCCAGCCAGGTCAGGGCGATACCGATCGCGATCTGCGCGCCCAGCGACAGCTCCGGGTAGAACATCTGTTTGAACACGCCGGCGAAGAGAATGAATATGGCCGGAATCCACACGGCGGTGTTGACCCAGTAACACCAGGTGGCCCTGGATGCCCAGCGGCCGCCAAAGGCGTCCCGAATCCAGGCGTAGATACCTCCCTGCTCCGGGTAGGCACAACCCATCTCGGCGCTGATCAGTGCAATAGGCACGAAAAAAATAATCCCCAGGAATATCCACCAGAACAGACTGGGCGCGCCGACCGAGGCCGCCGCGGTGAGCGTATCCAGCAACAGGATGGCGGAAACCGTAAACAGCACCAGATCGCGCTGGCGCAGGGTTTTGATGTGGTGCACGGCTGTCGTCAAGGCCAATCTCCTACGCTGCCAACGTTCATTCCATTCGCACAGCCGCCTGCGAACAGCACTACCTTGCCGGCGATGGAGCGACTATAGCAGACAGGGAGCCCGGCTCAATGACCGGGCGAGCGGGTAGTCGCGCCCGTCCCTCAGGCGACCTTGTAGTGAGCCGCGGTCTGGTCCAGGGCCTGGCCCAGCTTCTCCACCAGGATATCGATCTCCGCGGTGCTGGAAATCAAGGGTGGCGCCATGATCATGGCATCGCCGGTCTGGCGCACCATCAGGCCGCCGGCATTGGCCGTGTCGCGGCAGAAGACCGCGCTCTCGGAGTTGGGGGCCAGGCGTTCCCTGGAGCCCTTGTGCCTGACCAGTTCCACCGCGGCGAACATGCCGCGCCCCCGCACCTCGCCAACGATGCGGTGGTCTGCCAGTTCGCGCAGTCGGCGCTGGAAGTAAGGTGCGATCTCCTGCGCGGCGGTCTCGATGATATTGCTCTGGCGCAGGATTTGAAGGGTTGCCAACCCGGCGGCACAGGCCACCGGGTGGCCGGAGTAGGTCAGGCCGTGGGCAAACTCGCCACCGTGGGTGAGCAGCACGTTGGCAATCCGGTCGCCCACCATCACCCCGCCCAGCGGAATATAGCCGTTGGTAACGCCCTTGGCGAAGGTCAGCAGGTCCGGCTCCAGGTCGTAGGTCTCGCAGCCGAACCAGTTGCCGGTGCGGCCAAAACCGCAAATCACCTCGTCCATCACCAGCAGGATATCCCGCTCCCGGCAGATGCGCTTGATTTCGGGCCAGTACGTATCGGGCGGGATGATCACGCCGCCGGAACCCTGCACGGGCTCAGCGATGAATGCTGCGACATTTTCCTGGCCCAGTTGGTCTATCCTGGCCTCCAGTTCCCGCGCCACGCGTAGGCCGAAATCCTCCGGGCTGTCGTCGCCTCCCTCCACAAACCAGTGGGGCTGGCTGATGTGGTGGACATAGTCCAGGCCGTGGATCTGGGCGTGCATGGCGCTCATGCCGCCCAGTGAGGCCGCTGCGATGGTGGAGCCGTGGTAGGCGTTGCGGCGGCTGATGATTTGTTTCTTCGCGGGTTTGCCCAGCAGCGCGTAGTAGCGCTGGATCAGGCGGACATTGGTGTCGTTGGCTTCGGAGCCGGAATTGGTAAAGAACACGTGGTTGAACTGGGGCGGGGTGACCTCCACCAGCGCCCTGGCCAGTTCCACCGCCGGCTGGTTGGAACACTTGAAAAAATTGTTGTAGAAGGGCAGTTCCTGCAGCTGGGCGTAGATGGCGTCCTTGATGCTCTGCTGGCTGTATCCGAGGTTGCAGCACCACAGGCCCGACATCCCATCCAGCATCTTATGGCCGTCGCTGTCGTAGATGTAAATGTGTTCGGCCCTGGACACGATCCGCCCGCCCTTCCTGCTGTAATCCTGGAGGTCGGTGAACGGGTGCAGGTGGTGGGCCTGGTCCAGTTGCTGCAGGCGGTGCGTGTTAGCTGTGGTGTTCATTGGCGTATCTCTTGGTGGCAGCGGGGTGATCGCATGGTCGGGCTACCCTCAGGTGTTATGGCCCCTGTGCGCCCGGCATCGTTTAATAGTGTGACATAGTCGCCACAGCGGGGAATTACCCCTAAAGTGGTGGATTCAGAGTCGACGACAGCAGGAACACAGGCAATGGCTGACAATGGAGAAATTTTGCAGGCGTTTCTGGCGCAGCACCCGGATATCGAGATATTTGAAATCATCCTCCCGGACGTCTGCGGCGGCCTGCGGGGCAAGTGGCTGACCCGTGACAAGATCCACAAGGCGATGGCCGGCGAATTGAAGATGCCCCTGAGTTCACTGGCGTTTGATGTGTGGGGGCGCGACGCCCAGATCCAGGTGTTCGAAACCGGGGATGGCGACGGTTTCTGCGTGCCCGACCCCAGGACCCTGGCCATCGCGCCGTGGTTTGATCGCCCTACCGCCCAGGTTGTTGTCTCGATGCGCGAAGTCAGCGGTGAGCCCTGTGCCTATGACACGCGGCATATACTGCAGGCACTGATGGACCGGTTCGCGGCCCTCGGGCTGACACCGGTGGTCGCCACCGAGATGGAATTTCACCTGTTCCGCGATGAATTCGACAGCCTGGGCCAACCGGTGCATACCCAGACCGATTGCGTCGGCGGCAGGTTGGCCGGCGGGCAGACCTATGGCCTCGAGGCGATGGAAGGGATGGCGCCGCTGATGCACGCGATTCGCGATGCCTGTATCGCCCAGAAGCTGCCGATCGATACCCTGATCAAGGAGTCGGGGCCCTCGCAATACGAGATCAATCTTTACCACAGCCCCGACGCGCTGGTCGCCGCGGACCAGGCGATGTTGTTGCGCCGGGTGATAAAAGCCCTGGCCCGCCAACACGGCCTGCGCGCCACCTTTATGGCCAAGCCCTTCGGGCAGCTGGCGGGCAACGGCATGCATGTGCATTGCAGTGTGCTCGACGCCCGGGGCAACAACGCCTTCGACGATGGCACCGGCAAGGGTAATGCGCTGTTGCGCGAGGCGGTGGCGGGATGCCTGGCGGGAATGGCAGACAGCATGTTGCTGTTTGCGCCCAACCTCAATTCCTACCGGCGCTTCCAGCGCGGCACCTACGCACCCCTGGCGCCCTGCTGGGGCTACGAAAACCGCACGGTGTCGCTGCGGATCCCCGCAGATGCGCCCCATGCGACCCGGATCGAACATCGGGTGGCGGGTGCGGATGCCAACCCCTACCTGGCGATAGCGGCCATCCTGGCGGGTATGTTGCACGGGATAGAGAACAAACTGCAGGCGCCGCCGCCGCTAGTGGGCAATGCCTATGAACTGCTGGAGCCGAGCCTGCCACGGTACTGGCCGGACGCCCTGGCGCGTTTTGAAAGCTCCGGGTTCATCGCCCACCATTTCGGCAGGGTATTCCAGCATGTCTACTCGGTGCTGAAACACCAGGAGATGGCCGACTTCGATGGCCAGGTCACACCGCTGGAATACCACGCCTGCCTGTAGTTGAGTGACAGGCGCCTAATCCCAGCTGTACCCGGTGCGCAGGCCAAACGTGCGCGGCCGGCGCGGGCCAAAGAAGGCGTTGGGCTCCTTGCCGCCCAGGTTGTTCTGGCCGTCCCAGGTGAACTCGTCGGTAAGGTTTTCCACGTAGGCCTCGACAAACCAGTTGGCGGCCGATGCGTAGCCGAAGCGCAATGCCATCTCCTGGTAGGCGTCTATTTTGGTTTCGTTGAGGTCCTCCCAGCCGCCGCCGCGCTCGGACTCCCAGATCACCTCGAAGTTGCTGGTGATATCGCCGCCCTCGACAGGGTACTTGCCG
>CAYTDW010000003.1:0-18912 GCA_964436585.1 uncultured Halioglobus sp.
GCCTGCTTCGAGGCGCTGCTGGGATCTGACTACCCCCTGAGCCAGCCCGGCGAGATCGGCCGCACCGGCGCGGAGGTGTCGCCCTACACCGGCGAGCCCCTGGGGATCAGCTACCCGAAGATGGACGCCGACACCCTCTACCGGGGGATCGCCGCCGCCATGCCCGCCTGGCGCAGGGCATCCCCGGCAACCCGCATCGGTGTCTGCCTCGAGATCCTCGATCGCTGCGCCGGGCAGTTGTTCGAAAACGCCCACGCCACCATGCACACCAGCGGCCAGAGCTACATCATGGCTTTCGCCGGCAGCGGCGCCAACGCCCTCGACCGGGGCCTGGAGGCCCTGGCCTACGCCCACAAGGCGATGGCGGATGTGCCCGCCAGCGCCAGCTGGGAGCGGCAGTTCGGCAAGGGCGGCGCGGCGCGGCTGGAAAAACACTACCACCTGGTCCCGCGGGGGGTGGGGGTCGTCATCTGCTGCGCCACCTTCCCCCTGTGGAATGGCTACCCCGCCCTGTGCGCCAACCTCGCCACAGGCAATCCGGTGGTGTTCAAGCCCCACCCCAGCGCAATCCTGCCGGTGGCCATGGTCACCAGCGTCTGTCGGGAGGTGCTGGCGGCGGCGGGGTTCGATCCCAACCTCGTCAGCATGGTCGCCGATACCCGGGACGAGCCGGCCACCCTGGCCCTGTTGCAGCAGCCGGCGACGGCCATCGTGGATTTCACCGGCAGCCCCGCCTTCGGCCAGTGGCTGGAGCAGAACTGCCGCCACCAGCTGGTCTACACCGAGACCGCCGGTTGTAACTCGGTGGTGATCGAGTCCACCGACGACCTGCAGGCCATGGCCGCCGCCATCGCCCACTCCCTGTGCCAGGCCTCGGCCCAGATGTGTACCAGCGTGCAGAACATCCATATACCGGCCGGCGGCATCCTCGCCGCCGGCGCGCCGGTCAGTTTCGAGGAGGTGGCCGCCGCCATTGTCGCGGAGGTCGAGCGCCACCTGGTGAACCCGCAGGTGCTCTGCGGCACCCTGGTGGACGCCAGTATCCTGCGAACCATCGAGCGCTACCGGCAGCTGGCGGCGCAGCACGGGCGGCTGCTGCGCGATTCAGGTCCGCTGGCCTACCCGGAATTTCCCCACGCGCGCACCGCCTCGCCCCTGATCCTGGAGGTGACGGAGTCAGCGCGGGATATCTATCGCGACGAGATCTTCGGGCCCGTTTCCTTCGTTATCCGGGGCAACAGCATCGAGGATTGCCTGCGGGATGCCACCACCACCGCCCGCGAACGCGGCGCCATCACCTCCCACGTGTACTCGGTTAATGAAGACTTCCTGGCGCGCGCAGTGAGTGCTTACCACGACGCGGGAGCTTCAGTGGCCTGTAACCTGGTGGGCATGCCCATCAATTTCGCAGCGGCCTACTCGGACTTCCACGTGACCGGGCTCAACCCCGCCGGCAATGCCTGCCTGACCGACCTGGCCTTTGTTGCCAACCGCTTCCGTATCGTGCAAAGCAAGCGCCAGCGTTAACGCGCCTTGCCGGTAGAGCCCCGGGCCGGAACATCCTGGATGACCTGGATTGGGGTCACCGGGGCGAGCTTGCCGGTGGGATTCAGCTTGCGCATCTGCGGGATCATTTCCGCCAGGCTGGCCTCGCGATTGCCCGGTGCCGGGTGGGTGCTGAGGAAGGCCGGGGGTTTGGGCCCGCCCAGGGAGCCCATCTTGCGCCACAGGGTGACGGCCGCGTCCGGGTCGAAGCCGGCCAGCACCGCGAGTTCCATACCGATCCGGTCCGCTTCAGTTTCCGCCGTGCGGCTGTTGGGCAGTTCCAGCGCCAGTTTCGCCGCCACCGCCCCGCCCGCCATGGTGGCCGCCGGGCGATCCGAGGCTACGCCGATGGCGAGCACACCAAGGGAGGTCGCCATGGCGCGGGACATCCGCTCCGCGGTGTGGTTGGCCAGGGCGTGGGAGATCTCGTGGCCCATGATCTGGGCAAACTCCGAGTCGGTGAGCTTGAGTTTCGCGAACAGCCCGCTGTAGACGGCCATGCGGCCGCCCGCCATACACCAGGCGTTGACTGTTTCCGGGTCGTCGATGAGCGCCACGCTCCACTCCCACTTGGCCGTGTGGGGATACTTCTGGATGGCCACGGTGACCAGGCGGCCGGTGATCGTCGCCACGCGCTGTGCCAGCTTGGGGTCTGCGAGCAATTTGTCTTCCTTGCTGAGGTCGCTCACGGTGCTCAGGTAGGCCTGTTTGGACTGGACGATCGCCGCCTCCGGGGAGATCAGCATGAGCTGGCTGCGCCCGGTGGGGCTGGTGGCGCAGGCGGCCAGCAGGCTGCAGGCCAGAACGGATGCAAGAATTTTGGACAGTGGGCTCAACACAGCGTATCGACCTGTAATGGGGTAGCGATTGGACTGTGCATTGTAGCGAAAAGTTCTGGCGGACGCCCGCGGTCGGGCCACCGGCGCGGCGGTTGCCGCTCAGCGCGCCAGCACCCGGGCCGTGCCCCGGCCCCGGCTGTCAGATACCGCCCTGGTCTCCCCGCCCGAGCGCATGATGGCCTGGATATCCCCGAGGTCGCCCCAGCTGTTGGCCTCCAGGGTATACCCCATGGCCTCCAGCTCGCCGGCGGTTGCCGCCGGCAGCTCGCGCCGGTCGTGGCGGATCAGCCGGGCATCGGGCAGCTGGTGGTGGAAGCGGGTGGCGTCCACCGCCGCCTGCAGCGGCATCCCGTGGTGGTAGATATTCAGGATCACCTGGTAGATCGAGGTGAAAATGGTGCTGCCGCCGGGCGTGCCCAGCACCAGGGCGGCGCTGCCATTTTCCAGGAAGATGGTGGGCGTCATCGACGAGAGCATGCGCTTGCCCGGCGCGATGGCATTCCTGTCGTTGCCGACCACGCCGAATTTATTGGGCACCCCGACCTTGGCGCTGAAATCGTCCATCTGGTTGTTCAGCAAAAAGCCGGCCCCGGCGACCACCACCCCGGAGCCGAACTCCCAGTTGAGGGTGTAGGTGAGGGCGACCGCATTGCCCTGCCGGTCGAGGATGGAAAAATGGGTGGTCTGGTGTGATTCCAGGCCGGGCCCGACCTGCTGTGCTTCCGAGATGGCCGCTGGATTCAGCTGCCGCGCCCGGCGCAGCAGGTACAGCGGATCCAGCAGCGCGCCGACCGGCACCGCGACGAAATCCGTGTCGCCGAGGTATTGCGCCCGGTCGGCGAACACCCGCTTCTCGATTTCCGCCAGCAGGTGCACATAGTGCGCGGAGTTGTGGGGCGCGTCCCGCAGCAGCGCGGCGGCGAAGTCGGTGATGCCCAGCAACTGCAGCAGGGCGACCCCACCGGAGCTGGGCGGGGGAGCCGTCAGGACCTGGTAGCCGCGCCAGTAGTATTGCAGCGGGGTGCGCCACACGGCGCGATATTGCGCCAGGTCCTCGAGGGTGATGATGCCGCCGCTGGCCTGCATCTGGGCGCTGATCCTGCGGGCGGTCTCGCCCTGGTAAAAATCCTCCGGATCCCGTGCGATGCGCCGCAGGGTTTGCGCCAGTTCCGGCTGGGCGAAGACGTCCACCTCGCCCAGCGGGCCGAAGGTATCGGCGAAGTTGGTCAGCCCGGCGGTTTGCCGGACCTTGTCCCGCGCCATCGCCGCCAGGCTGGCAGGCACCGCAAAGCCATTCTCGGCCAGCGCTATCGCCGGCTGCAGCAGCGTTTTCCAGGGCAGTGAGCCATAGCGCCCGTGGGCCGCCTGCAGGCCGCGCACCGTACCCGGGACGCCGGAGGCCAGGCCGCCGGTGAGGGCCCGGTCCTGGACAAAGTTCGCGTCCTCGTCCAGGTACATGTCGCGCTCGGCCGCCAGCGGCGCGCGCTCGCGAAAATCGAGGAAGGCGGCCTCACCGGCCATGTGGCTGAGCATGAAACCGCCGCCGCCAATATTGCCCGCCTCGGGGTAGGTCACGGCCAGCACAAAGGCGGCCGCGACCGCCGCATCGACCGCATTGCCACCGGAGTCGATGACCTGCTCGGCCGCGCTGGCGCTGTAACTGTCGGGCATTGCGAGCGCCGCCGGCCCCGCGTGCGCAGCCGGGAGCAGGCAGAGCAGTAGCAGCAGGGCAAGGGCGCGGACGCCGGGCGCGGCGCCCACTTTGAACCGGTGGGGGGAGGTGTCCCTCAGAAGGGCAGGCCCTGGTCGATATCGTGTTTTGCCTCGGCCGGCGTCGCCATGTTCTCGGTGTGTTGTATACCGTTGAGTTCAGCCTGGATAGCCCGGGCAGCTTCCGGGGTCTGGTAGAACTGCGAGTACCACTTGCGCCCGAGGCGGAACGGGCCATCGGTCTTCAATTGCATGATCTTGATGGCCGGCCGCTTGTACTTCCAGACGTTGAAGTCGGCGCCGAACGCCACCAGCGCACCGGCCTGGGCTTCTTTGGCGGCGGCGCGGTCCGCATCCGTTGCGCCGCCCTCGCTGCCGCGGTAGAGGATGCCGTGCCAGCACTTGACCACGCCGTCATCCACCGGGGTATTGGCGATCAGTTCGAAGATCACGTTGCCGCCAAATACCTGCTTGGACAACAGGATACCCGGCCCGGTGTACCAGGTGGTGGTATACAGGTAGGTCTGGTACAGCTGCATCGGCCCGCCCTGGCGCTGGATGATGATGTGGTCCCTGAACTCATTCTCAAAGTATTCGCTGGGCGCGCCGTGGGTGGGCCCGAGGTGGCGCACATCCGCCATATTATCCAGGATTTCCTGGGGGTGGATGTTCAGTTCGCCGAGGTGGTCCAGCGTCCAGTTCACCCACCGGGGGTCATCCCACTGGGGCAGGAACGGCGGGTCGTAATCAGGCGCGCGACCATCGGGGTCGAACCAGGCCATCACGCAACCCATGTTGTCGACCACCGGGTAGGAGCGGATGGAAGCGGACTTGGGACAGGGGCCGTCGAAGTAGGGAATGTCGTCGACGTCGCCCTGGGCATTGTAGCGCCAGCCGTGGTAGGGGCAGCGGATGGAGTCGCCCTCGATCTGCAGGCCGTTCTTGACGATCATGGCGCTGGTGCTGGCGGTGAGGTGGGTGCCCATGTGGGCGCAGTAGGCGTCCAGCAGCACCGGCTTGCCGCTCTGCCCGCGGTACAGCGCCAGGTCCTGGCCGAAAAAGCGCACCGCCATGGGCCCCTGGTCGAGCTCGCTGCTCTCGGCGACGATGAACCAGCCCCGCGGGAATGTGTTGGGCCCGAGCCCGTAATCGGCAGCCTGTGCCATGGTGAAATACCTCCGGGCTTGAGCACCCGCAATGAACCAGGGGCCAGTATAGTCCTGTGCCGGGCCGCGGGGATTATTCGGCGGGGTCCGCCGGGCAAGGAGTCCGCCGCGGCTTAACTATTTAACTTCCGCCATTGAATTTACGGCGTTTTCCTCGACCTGCATTGTGTTGAACCTGCGTCCCAGATACACCCCGGTGGCCGCCCACAGTGCGGCGACCCCCGCGCCCACCAGCGCGACCGGGGCCAGGCCGAGGCCCAGGCCCTGGGTCAGGGCGGTAAACGCCCAGGCGTTGAGCATGTCTCCGCCCCGGTAAATGACGATATCGATGACCGGCTTGGCCTTGAACCGCGTCTCCCGGCCGACCGCGGTGAACAGCATCTCCCGGGCCGGGCGCGAGATCGCGTAGGTGCCCATGCGCCGGACCGCCTGTACCACAACCACTACCGCGACCACGGGCATGGTGGCCAGCACCAGCAGGCCGGCGACCATCAGCACCGGCACGCTGGCCAGGGTGAAGGGCAGGCCAAAGTGCGTGGCGATGCGCCCGGTGGCGAAGGCGCCCACCAGGATGGTGAAGATGTTGACCACCAGGTCCATGCCCGCCAGGATCTGGGAGCGGGTCTCGATGTCGTACACCTCCAGCAGGTTCTTCTGGCCGAAGTACACGAAGGAACCGATGGAGGTGTAGAGAAACAGGAACAGGCCGATGACGAGCAGGTAGTTGCTTTTGAAGAACTCGCTGAAGCCGGCCAGCGCCCCGCCGCCGATATTGTCGAAGGCGGCAGCGCCGGCGCTGTGGGCCTCGTTGTTGAGGTCGCTGCGCTTCAACTCCTGCAGCCAGATAATCAGCGGTGGCGCCAGGGCGATCGAGCCGGCGGCCACCAGCAGCAGCGCGTCGGTGCCGATGTCGCCCACCAGCAGCGCGGCCAGCGCCGGGCCGATGATGGCGCCGGTACTGGCGCCGGCACCGATAAAGCCGAACAGGCGGGTGGCCTGGGGCCTGGAGAAGGTGTCGGCCATGAAGCTCCAGAACACCGAGATATGGAACAGGCTGAACAGGCTGGTCCAGACGTAGAAGGCCTTGTCGAGCAGCACCCCGTTCTGCAGGGTTTGGGTGCCGAGGTAGAACAAGCCGAAGCTGGCGGCGAACAGGCCGTATACCGAGGGCACCAGGCGGCGAATACTGACGCGGGCGACCGCCGCGCCGTAGAGCCAGACCGCGAAGGTGCTGCAGATAAAGGTGGCCGTCCACAGCCAGCTGACCTCGGCATCGCTCCAGTCGCTGGCCATGGCGTCCCGCACCGGCCGCAGGATGTAGTAGGAGCCCATCAGGATCAGCACCAGGCCGAAGGACGCCAGGGTCGAGCGCACCTCGTGCGCTTCGATTTCGCAGGCCCGCGCGAGCAGGCGTTGCAGGGACAGCGCCATCGGCTGTGCTACAGCCGCGCGAACAGGCGCAGCATTTCGGCGCGCTGCTGCTCGTTGGGCAGGCGGCCGAAGTTGGCGCGCATATTGTCCGCCATGTGGTGCACGCTGGCGGTGGCGGGAATGATGCAGGTGACGGCCGGGTGACCGAGGATGAACTTGAGGTAGAACTGCCCCCAGCTGCTGCAGTCGAGTTCCGCGGCCAGCGGCGGCAGGGACTTTCCCCGCGACCTGCTGAACATGGCACCGCGCTGGAAGGGCCGGTTGATCATGGTGGCGATACCGCGCCCGGCCGCCGTCGGCAGCAGCTCGCTCTCGGCGGCGCGATCCTCAATGTTGTAGCTGAACTGGACGAAGTCCAGCGGCTCGCTGCGCATGATTTGCAGCAGGGCCTCATGCTCGCGACCGTGGGAGGTGGTGATGCCGATGTAGCGCACCTTGCCCTCGGCTTTCCAGCGCTTGAGCGTATCCAGCTGCGTCTGCCAGTCCTGCAGGTTGTGCACCGCGATCAGGTCGAAGCGCTCCACTTGCATGCGCCGGGCCGACTCCTCCATCTGGGCGATGCCCTGCTCGCGCCCGGTGGTCCACACCTTGGTGGCCGCGAACAGTTTCGGGCGCTGCGGCATCGCGCGCAGCACATCGCCCACCCGGGACTCGGCGTTGCCGTACATGGGGGAGGAGTCGATGACGGTGCCGCCGCCGCTGAAAAATGCCTGCATGACGGCGCTGAGATTGGCCAGGTCCTCGGCGCTACCGGCGGTATCGAAAGTGCGGGACGTGCCCATGCCGATGACGGGCAACAGCTCGCCGGTGCTGGGGATGGGGCGCTGGATCAGTGGCTGGGCGCCTGACCCGGCTCGCAGTCCCAGCGACGGGGTGGCCAGCAGGCCGGCGCTTATCTGCAGAAGCTGGCGGCGCTTGATCATAAGGGGGTGCCAGGGTCGAATTCAGGTAGCGGCGAAGGCAACAGTGTTTCAGGCGTGCCCGCCGCGGTCAAGAAGATTGCCGGGCTGCTTGCCGCGCTGTTTTGCGTGGCCGTCTTACCGGGCTAGGCCAGTTCCAGCAGCAGCGCGCTGCCCGCACCGGCGGCGCCGCTGGCGGCGACGATGCCCCGTCGCTTGCCGCGGCGCTGCAGTTCGTCCAGCAGGGTGCCGGCCATGATGGCGCCGGTTGCGCCCATGGGGTGACCCAGGGCGATCACGCCGCCGTTCACGTTGAGCTTGTCATCGGTTATGTCCAGGTCCCGGCGGCACTTGACCACGGTGGCGGCGAAAGCCTCGTGCAGCTCGAACAGGTCCACGTCCGCCGCCGCCAGTCCCTGTCGGTCCAGCAGCTTGCGGGTAGCTGCCACGCAACCGGACAGGACTTGCAGCGGGTCGTCGCTGGCCGTTGCCGCGTCGACGATGCGGGCGCGCGGCCTGATGCCCAGCTGCTGCCCCAGCGCCTCATCACCCAGCAGAACCAGGGCCGCGGCGTCCGCCATCGCCGGTGAATTGCCGGCGGTGTGGATATGGCTGATGGCCGTGAGCCCGGGATGCCCCGCCAGTTGCAGGGCGTCAACGCCGCCGGCGCCGAGCCCGGCGAATGCCGCCGGCAGGGCGGCCAGCGACTCGAGGCTGGTACTGGCCCGTATGCATTCGTCCTCGCTGACGGTGATGCCCTTCACCGGATTCATCACCGGGACAATAGAGGTGAAAAAGCCTTCGCGCCGCGCCCTTTCCGCCCGCTGTTGCGACTGCAGGGCAATCGCGTCCGCCTCCTCCCGGGACACGCCGTACAGGGAGGCAATCAGGTCTGCCCCGCTGCCCATCATCAGCATCCGGCAGCGGGCGGCAAAGGCGGGATCGACGAATACCGTGGCCTTGTCGGCGAGCATCGGCACCCGCGACATCATCTCCACGCCACCGGCGACGATCGCCTGTTCCTGGCCCGCGCCTATTTTCAGGGCGGCAATGCTGATGGCGTCGATGCCGGAGGAGCAGAAGCGGTTGACGGTGAGGCCGCCGACAGTGCTGGGCCAGCCGGCGTAGAGCGTAGAGGTCTTGGCAATATTGCCCGCCTGCTCGCCGTACTGGGAGACGCAGCCCAGAATGACTTCGCCGACCAGCGCCGGGTTGAGCCAGGTGCGTTGCTCCAGGCTGTGGTACAGGCCGCGCAGCAGTTCATGGGGCGTCAGGTCGTGCAGGCCGCCATCGGCCCTGGCCTTCCCGCGGGGGGTGCGGATCGCATCGTAAATGAAGGCCGCGCCCATCAGCCCAGCCCCACCACGAAGCTGGCGCAGGTCGTGGTGCTGCCACCGACGTTGAAGGTAAGCATGTTCTGCGCTTTCGGTAGCTGGTAGCCGCCGGCCCGGCCGGTAACCTGGCGGGCGCAATCCAGTACCATGCGCACGCCGGTGGCGCCCACCGGGTGGCCGAGGCCGATCAGGCCGCCGCTGGGGTTGATGGGGAAGTCCCCGTCGCGGGTGATGCGGCCCTCCTCGATCGCCTTCCAGCTCTCCCCCGGGGCGGTCAGCCCGCTGTGGTCGATGGCCATATACTCGGTGACCGAGAAGCAGTCGTGGGTTTCCAGGCCGTCGAGGTCGGTGATGTGGGTGAAGCCGGCGCGGTGAATGGCATCGCTCATGGTGGCGCTGGCGTGGGGGAAGATCAGCGGCTTGCCGGCGCTCAGGCTGAGCTTCTGTTCCAGCAGGAGTGGCGCCGAGCGGTGCCCCCAACCTTTAATGCGCGGGATATCCGCCAGCTTTATACCGAGGCGCTCCGCATGCTCCCGGGCGGCGGCTGCGCTGGCGAGTATCACGCAGGCGGCGCCATCGGTGATCTGGCCGCAGTCCTGCTTGCGCACCCGGCCCTCGATAACCGGGTTGAGTTCGTCATCGCAACTGAAGGCGCCCTCGGGAAACTGCCACTGGCGGGTCTGGGCGCGAGTGTTGTCCCTGGCATTGCCGAAGTTGATCTGCGCGATGGTGTTGAGGTGCTCGCCGCGGATGCCGTAGCGCTGGTCGTACTCGCGGGTGATGCGATCGAACAGGAAGGGCCAGGGGAAACTGCAGTCGGTGGCCTCCCTGCCCTGCCACGCCGCCGAGCCCAGGTATTGCGCGCCGGTTTTGCCGTCGACATTGCGCATCAGTTCCAGCCCGAGGACGCAGGCGGTGGCGTAATGCCCGGCCTCGATGTCGCGCATGGCGGAGAGGATGGCAATGGAGCCGGAGGCGCAGGCCGCCTCGTGGCGGGAGGTGGGCAGCGAGGCGAGTTCCGGGAAGACATGACCGAAAAAGCCGCCGATCAGGCCCTGCCCGGCGAACAGTTCCGCCACGAAGTTGCCCACGTGGCCCACCTCTATTTGCTCTGGCTCGATACCGGCGTTGCTCACCGCTTCACGCAAGGTCTCGGCGAACATGTCGTACAGACCCAGCCCCTCCCGCGCCCAGTTGCGGGCGAAGTCGGTCTGGCTGCCCCCGAGAATGTAGATATCGGCTGATGTTTTCATGGCGCTGTTTGCTCCGTTCGGGCAGTGACGATGTCCTGCAGGCTGAACCGTTGTACCTTGCCCAGGGCGTTGCGGGGCAGCCGCTCAAATAGCTCGATGCGCTCGGGCAGCTTGAACCGGGCAAAGCCCTGCTCGAGCAGGTAGTCCTGCAGGGCGGCGAGGTCCGGTGGCGCAGCATCGGGTCGCGGCACCAGGCAGGCGCAGATCTTTTCCCCCAGGCGCTCGTCGGGATAGGCGCAGACCGCCGCCTCCAGCACCTGCGGATGTTGCTCCAGCGCGACATCCAGTTCCGCCGGGGAAATTTTCATGCCGCCGCGGTTGATGATGTCCTTGCAGCGGCCGACGATCCGGTAGAAGTCGCCCCGCTCGCCGCAGATCTCCACCAGGTCGCCGGTGCGGAAAAAACCGTCGGCGGTGAAGACGTCGCTGTTGTCATGGCCGAGGTAACCGTCGAATACGGTGGCGCCGCTGATGAGCAGCTCGCCGCGCTCGCCCTCGCGTTCCAGTTCCAGTCCTGACGCCGGGTCTGCCACTTTCGTGGCGATGGCGGCGCCCGCCTCCGGGCGGGGGAACAGCGCCGCCCGCACCTGGGGCTCCGGCGCCGTCTCCGGGGTGGCAAACAGGCTGATGCCCTCGTTGGAACCGTAGAAGTTCACCACCTCCTTGCCGTAGTCGCGGCTGAAGGTCTCAATCATCCAGGGCACCAGCGGTGCGGAGCCTGAACCCACCCGGCGCAGCGCGCTGAAATCGAACTGCTTCCACAGTGCGGGGGACTTGGCGAGCTGGTTCAGCAGCGCGGGTGGCGCGATGGTGAAGGTGATTTTCTCGTCCTGCATCTGCTTGAGAAACAGCGGCGGATCCAGCGGGTGGTGCAATACGATGGAGCAGCCCAGCAGCGCGGCGGGAAACAGGAAGCCGCCCAGTGCCGCCATATTGACCAGCGGGAAGGGATTCAGGAGTACGTCGTTGGCGGTGTAAGCCCCTGCTGCCATGGAGCAGCGCCCCGTGGCCAGCCACATATTGTGTGAGCGGGGCACACCCTTGGGTGTGCCGGTGGTGCCCGAGGTCCAGCAGATACTCAGCACCGCGTTGGCGTCGCCGGCGCCGCGCTCGCAGCCCTGCCCGCCGGGCCGTGTGTCGATGTGCAGCTCGCGACCGAAACACAGTACCCGGGTTCCCGGCAGGGCGCGGCGCGCGGCCGCGGCCAGTTCAGTATCGCGCAAGCGCTCCAGGGTAAGCACCGCAGCCGCATCGAGCCCGCGCGCCACCAGTTGCAGTTCATGGCTGCCGTATTGCACCGGGATCGGGGAGATGATGGCGCCCAGTTTGCTCACCGCATAGTAGGTCACCAGTAACTCGACCACGTTGGGCAGCTGGACGACAAGTCGATCATCCGCACCAATGCCCAGTGCCTGCAGCTGCAGGGCCAGCGACTCGCTGGCGAGATCCAGCTCGGACCAACTCAATGCCAGCGGCGGATCGCCGGTGAGTTCCTCCCGGTTGGGCTGGTCCCGGGCGGCCAGGTGCCCCGGACGGCTGGCGGCATGCCCGGCCAGCAAGCTATGCAGGGTGTCCGTGCCCCAGCCGCCAGTGCTGGTCTGGGCCCGTATTCGCTGCCCACTGGATGTAATCATGGGTTCACCCGCAGAAAATTTGATCGTATACTCATCATTGCTTTTATAAAAAGACTAAATATTAGGCTCTCAATTACCAACACACAAGCGCAAAGTAACCGCCGCGGCGATGCCGGAGCGCACAGGTAAACCGGATGAAACTCAGTGTAGTTACCCCGCTGTGGCAGGATCGCCCCGCGGCCGAGAACCTGGACGTCGCCGTCGCCGCGGACCGGCTGGGTTACCCGGAGCTGTGGATAGGCGAGATGGCCACCTACGATGCCTTTGCCTTCGCTACCGCTGTTGGCCATCGGACGCAGCAGATCGCGCTCAGCATCGGCCCCCTCGCGGTAGGGGTGAGGACTCCCATGACCATGGCCATGGGAATCGCATCGGTGGCGGACCTCACGGGTCGCCCGACCCGCCTCGCGCTGGGCGCTTCGAGCAACGTGGTGGTAGAGCACTGGCACGGCCGGGCCCGGGCCCGCACCGCCACGCAGCTGGATGAAACCGCGCAGATTGTGCGCGGCCTGCTGGCCGGTGAGAAAGTGGATTTTAGCGGCGAGACCGCCAGTTGCCGCGGCTACCGCCTGCGTCTTGCCGCGGTGGGCGGCCCGCTGACCGTGGCGGCCTTCGGGCCGGCGGCGGTGCGGGTGGCGGGGCGGCGGGCCGATCGCATGCTGTTGAATATGGTAACCCCCGCCAGCCTCCGCCGGCTGCGCGGCGATCTGGTTGCGGCAGCGGAGGCGGCGGGCAGGCCCGTGCCGACAGTCGCCGTGTGGCTGAGCTGCGCGGTTGATCCGGAGCCGGCGGCAATCCAGCAATTATTGCAGGCCATCGTCGGCTATCTTGCCGCTCCTGGCTATGCCGAGATGATCACCGAGGCGGGCTTTGCCGACCTGGTGGAGTTCGCCCGTACCCGCCCGCACCCGCGCGATCTGCTCGCGGCGATGCCGCAGGCACTGGTGGCGGCGATTGGTCTGGTGGGGACTGAAGCCGCGATCGCGAGCCGTATCGAGGAGTATCGCGCCGCGGGCGCAGATGAGATCTGCCTGGTACCGGCCACCGCGGGCGATCCGGGCGGTCTCAGGACGCTGTCGGCGATGCCTGCGCTACTTGCATAAAGAAACCTGCGCGGGTATCCTGCGCCGACAATAACTAACGAAATGCCCGGAGCTTAGCGATCATGCATCACGCCTACAGCCTTCTCCTGGCCCCTGCCGGACAGCGAATTCTGTGAAAGCTGCGCGGCGGTTCCCGGGATTTGGCTATCGCCGGCAGGGCGCATCGCTGTGTCTGGCAGTTGCCGGTGCCCTGCTGCTGTCCAGCGCCGGGCTGCGCGCAGCTGGCGAGAGCGATGCCTGCGCCGCGCTGGCCGCGCCCGAGGGCGTGGCCTTTATGGCGCCGCCCGGCTGGGTGGACAGCGAGGGTTTGCCGCGCTACTGCCGGGTGCGGGGCGCGATCGACGGGCGGGTGAACTTCGAGATGCGCCTGCCGGCCGACTGGAGCGGACGCTTCCTGATGGCCGGCTGCGGCGGCTTCTGCGGAGAACTGCTCCCCGACAAGCCCGGCCATTCCAACGCCATCAACGAGGCATTGAAGCGAGGCTATGCCGGGATCAGCCATGACAGCGGGCACCAGGCGAAAAGCTGGGAGACGCAATGGGCGTCGGATCGCGTAGCGCTGGAGCTGTGGGCGCACCGGATCCTGCCGCGGGTGGCAGGCGTCGGTGAACAACTCGCCACCGCGCTTTATGGGCGCGCACCCGCCTACAGTTATTTCTCCGGATGCTCCAACGGTGGACGCCTCGGCCTGCAGGCGGCCCAGCGTTATCCCGAACTGTTCGACGGCATTGCTGCGGGGGCGAGTATTTTCGAGTTGAGTGGGATCGCCGGACTGTGGGGTAACTGGTTGATCGCAAACAATCAGGAGGGGCAGGACTCCCGATTCCCCCAGGCCAAGGTAGCCCTGCTCAAGCAATTTGTGATGGCGCGTTGCGATCAGCGCGACGGCCTGGCCGATGGGATCATACAGGACCCGCTTGCCTGCCGGGTGGATTTCAGCGAGGCCGCCTGCGCGGATCGAGCCGCTGAACCGGACGCCTGCTTCAGCGCCGGGGAAGTCGCCGTGCTGAACAAGCTCTACGGTGGCGTCAGTGACGGCCGCGGCGAAGTGGTTTACCCCTCCGCACTGCATGGCTCGGAACACTACGCCGACCGCTGGCTGTTTGGCGCCCCCGGGCAGCCGGCCTGGGGTGTGCTGGCATCGGCCGGCTACCGCCAGATGGTCGCGGCAGACCTGGGCGTGGAGGACCAGCCCGCGGGGCTGCCCACTGCAACCATGCTGGATTGGCTGCGCCGATCATCGATTCCGGCATTGACCGATGCGACCAACCCGGACCTGTCAGGCCTGCGCCAGGCGGGCGGCAAGCTGCTTATCTACCAGGGTTGGTCCGATCCCCTCATCATCCCGCAACCGATCACCCGCTATTACGAGGACGCGATCAAGGCGGCCGGCGGACTCGCAACCCTGCAGGACAATGCGCGCCTGTTCATGGTTCCCGGCTGGGGTCATTGCTGGGAGAAACCCGCTGCGGCGCCGGATGATTTCGATCCCCTGCTCGCCCTGGAGCGTTGGGTAGAGGGTGGACAGGCGCCAGAGCATATGGTGGCGCGCCAGCTCGATGCCGACGGCGGCGAGCGACGCTCCATGCCGGTCTGCGCCTATCCCCGGGTCGCCCGCCTTAAAGCCGGCGGCGATCCGGACAAATACCAGAGTTATCAATGCGTCGATGATCCGGCCCCTCCGGGTGCCTGATCTTTCGGCGAATGCTGTCAGGATAAAAATGAGGAACTCGACATGACCAGATTCAAAAGCAAGAAACTCGCCAGCGCCATTTTGCTGGCGCCGGCATTTCTGTCGACAGGCGCCCTCGCGCAGCAGCAGCTGGAAGAGGTGATCGTGACCGCAGAAAGGCGCAGCATGAGCATCCAGGATGTGCCGCTCTCGGTTGCCTCTATCGGTGGAGACGATGTCAGGCCGGGCAAAGTAACCGATATCAATGATATCGCCTTCAAGGTGCCCGGGGTGACATTCAACGAGTTCAACATCGGTGAGCCGCGGATTTATATCCGCGGCATCGGCAACAGTTCTGATTCGGCGGCCAGCGATCCGGCGGTAGGCGTCTTTCTGGATGAGGTCTACATCGGTCGTACCGGGGGCATTGGCTTCGACCTGTTCGACCTGGAGCGCATCGAGATCCTGCGCGGGCCCCAGGGAACGCTCTACGGCAAGAACACCAATGGCGGCGCGATCAACATCGTTACACGGCGGCCATCCCAGGACGGGGAGAGCAAGGTCAGTGTCACGGCCGGCAACTATGAGATGGCCGAGGTCCAGGGCATGATCAATGGCGGAATCACCGATAGCATCGCCGGCAAGCTGGTGGGCCGCTACCACCAGCGCGATGGCTATGGCGACAATGTGATCACCGAGGGCGAGATCGCCACGCTGGGCGATTTGTCGAAAAGTCGGATTATCGGCGATTCAATTGGCGCGTCGGGCGGCGGGGATGAACTCGATGACGCCGAAAACAGCAGCCTGCGCGGCCAGCTGCTGTTTGAAATTGACGATGATATGAGCCTCCTGCTCGGTGCGGACTATGCCAAGGACAAGACCAACGGTACCTGTCGCCACCTGAAGAATCTCGATGAGGCGCTGCAGGGGTTGGGTACCTTCTGGGCACTGGGCATGTCCGAAAAGTATATGAGCGACGATCGCAATTGTGCCACCCAGTTCGACACCGAGCAGGAGCGCGAGATCAGCGGCACCATGGCGCGTTTCGACTGGTCCCTGGGTTGGGCCGATTTCGTCTCGATCAGTGCCTACCGGGAGAGCGACTACGATTTTGTCGACGATCTCACCGGTATTCCCCTGCTGGACCTGGCGGCCCCGACGCCTCCCGGAGCTCCCCCCCTGCCTCCCGGCTCCTTCACCCCGCCTGAGAACGTCATCAACGGTGTGGATGAAAATGCCTCCCAGTTCTCCCAGGAGTTTCGCCTGACGGGCGAGGATGCCAACGTCAATTGGCTGGTCGGCGCCTTCTACATGGAAGAGGATGTCGATCGCAAGGAGGAATACTACACCCAGTACAACGCGCTGCTGCAGCGCGCCTTCCGTCTTGCCGCCATTGGCGACGTGCTGTTTACCCAGGACAACACCACAGAGAGCCTTGCATTCTTCGGCCAGGCGGACTGGCATGTCACCGAGCAGTGGACCCTGACCTATGGCATACGCTGGAGCGAGGACAAGAAGGACATCACCCAGGATGCGATCGACCTGCTCGGCACCACCAGCGGGGCCACGGGTGTGCCGCTGATCCTGCCGGAATTTGCGGCCCCGGTGGAAGCTGACGACTCCTGGTCCGATACCACCAACAAGTTCTCGGTAAGTTACAACGCTACCGACGACCTGATGTTCTATGTCACCTACTCCGAGGGTTTCAAGAGCGGGGCTTTCCCCTCGCAGGCCAACCTGCCCGAGGTGGCCGCCACCTCGGTTGACCCTGAAACGGTGACCAACATCGAAGGCGGCTTCAAGTCGAGCTGGTGGGACAATAAGGTTCAGTTCAATGCGTCCTACTACGATATGGACTACGACGACCTGCAGGTCTTCGAGCTGAGCAGCCGCCTGCTGCTGGTGCTCACCAATGCCCAGGCTGAAACCAAGGGTGTGGATGTGGATTTCAATATCCTGCTGATGGACAACCTGATGCTCTCCACCAGCTATAACTACAGTGACGCGACCTACACCGATTTCACCGACGTGAACGGTAACGATGTTTCCGGCAACGATATGGTCTTCGCTCCCGAGCAGGCCTTCGCTATCGACGCCGATTATCGCTTCGACCTGCAGAGTGCGGGAACACTCGATTTCAACGTTGCCTACAACTGGAAGGATGCGTACTACACCAGTGTATCCAACGCGGATAAAACCCGGCAGCAAGCCGTCGGCATGCTGGGCGCCAGCGTGACCTGGAGCGACAGCGAGGAATCCTGGACCGCTACGCTCTGGGGCAAGAACCTGCGGGATGAGCAGCAGATCGCCAGCCGTATTGTCGACCCGACGGCAATTACCTCGGAATCCTATATGGCCCCCGAGACCTATGGCATAACCGTGGCCAAACGCTTCTGATCTCCGGCACGAGCTGAACCCCGCCCGCGGCGGGGTTTTTACTTTTTCGGAGGAGGCTGCAGTAGAATGGGAGTTTCAGCCACAAGAATCCCATGACCAAACTCATCACCCGGGCCAGCTCCATCAACCGCGCACTCGACCAGATCGGCGACAAGTGGTGCCTGTTGATCCTGCAGGAGGTGTTCTGGGGCATCAACACGTTCAATGAAATGCTCGCCGCCACCGGGGTATCCAAGGGCGTGCTGTCCGAGCGGCTGAAATGGCTGCAGTCGATTGACTGCCTGCACAAGCGGGCGGACGGCGAGGGTGGCAAGCGCATGAGCTACCACCTGACTCGCAAGTCCATTGACCTGTACGACTGCGCCCTGATGGCTGTCGCCTGGGAGCGGCGCTTCTACAATACGCCGCAGCTGGATGACGTCACCCTGGTGCATCTGAAGTGCGGGCAGGCCTTCGAACCACAGCTGCGCTGCCGTGCCTGCAAGGGGGAAATTCACCCGGCCCAGGTGACGTACAAGCCAGGCCCGGGCGCTACCCGCGATGTCAGGCAGAAAAAGGTGCGGCGGCGATCGTCCCTGTCGGTACAGGATGTACCGAGCAGTCGCAGCCTTTATAAAAATCTGGTCAACCTGGTGGGTGATCGCTGGACCGCCAATGTCATCGCCCTGGCGTTCCACGGACTGACCCGCTTCGACCAGTTCCACCAGGAACTGCCGGTGGCCACCAACATTCTCTCCGATCGCCTGAAGTTTCTGGTGGAGGAGGGGGTCTTGCGCCAGTCCGCCTACCTGCAGCGACCGCTGCGCTTCGAGTACCAACTCACCGGGAAAGGTGAGGCACTCTATCCCTGGTTCCTGGCCCTGCTGCAGTGGGGGGAAAAATGGTGTGATGAGAGCGGTAACGGCAAGCCGATGCGACTCACCCACCAGCCCTGCGGCCGCAGCCTGCGGGGGCAGGTGGAGTGCAGCGCCTGCGGCGGTGTGCTAAAGGCGCACGAGGTGCGCTTCAGCCTGGGCCAGCAGGAACGCTAGCGGCGCTCACTCCCGGCGCGGCGGCCACGGGACCAGGCCGCTGGTGGTGCGCATATAGTGCGCATATTCAGGTTTTTCCCGTGCCAGCTTTTTGTCCAGGGTGCGCTGGCCGGTGACGTTGATGACCAGCCAGCTGTAAAGCAGCGGCCCGGGGAGGCCGATCCAGGCCCAGGGCGTTTCCAGGGCAATCAGGTACAGGCCCCACCACTGGCACAATTCGCCGAAGTAATTCGGGTGGCGGGTATAACGCCAGAGGCCGGTATTGAGCACCTTGCCGCGGCGCGAGGGGTCTGCCCTGAAGCGGCTGAGCTGGTAATCGCCGACGGTCTCAAACATGAAACCGCTACACCACAGTGCCAGGCCCGCGGCGGCAGCAGCACCAAAGCCTGCACCGGAGCCGCTGACCATGGCGATCTGCTGGGGCAGCGTCAGCGTCCAGATCACCGCCCCCTGGAGCAGGAACACCTGGCGCAGGCTGAGTCGGTAGAAAGGCCAGCCGGGATCCACCCATTGCCGCAACCGGGTGTAGCGCGGATCCTCCCCGTGCCCCCAGTTGCGGCGCACCAGGTAGACCGTCATACGACAGGCCCAGATGAGGACCAGGGTGATGATCAGGCCGGGAATCAGGCCCTGCGCACCCGCCACGCGCCAGGCGAGCAGCAGCAGGATCGCGACCAGTCCGGAGAAGGCCATGTCGATGATGCTGATGTCCCGCAGCGGGATGCTGATCAGCCACAGCAGCAACACCAGCGCCAGGGCGGCGCCGGCGGTCGCCCCCAGTACGTCACCCAGTACGCTCCAGGACATGGCTATCGTGCCCGCAGGTCAGCCACAGCCCCTAGCCCCAATGGCACTTAGTTAAGCCCCAACAGTATTGATTCGCGGGGCTAAGCAATTG
>CAYTDW010000004.1:0-16791 GCA_964436585.1 uncultured Halioglobus sp.
GCTCGATTTCTTCATCCCGCCGCACCACCAGCCCCAGCACCGGGGTCTGGACCCGACCGACCGACAGCACCCCCTGGTAACCGACTTTCCGCCCCATCAGGGTATAGGCCCGGGTCATGTTGATCCCGTACAGCCAGTCGGCCCGGGACCTGGCCAGGGCGGAGGTCGACAGCGGTACAAAGTCCTTATTGGCCCGCAATTGCCCGAGGGCCCGAGTGACTGCCGCCGGGTTGAGGTCGTTGATCAACAGGCGCTGGATCGTGTCCCGCTTCCTACCGCTCACCTTGAGAAAGGCGATCACCTGGTCGACCAGCAGCTGCCCCTCGCGATCCGGGTCGCCGGCGTGGATGAGCTGGTCGGCGTCTTTTACCAGACTGCGCAACACCGCCAGTTGCTTGCGGCTATTTTCCTTGGGCTTGAGCTGCCATTCCCCCGGGACGATCGGCAGGTGCTCCAGGCGCCACTGCTTGAACTGGGGGTCATAGGCATCGGGTTCCGCCTGTTCGAGGAGATGACCCACGCACCAGCTGACGACATCCCCGTTGCCGACATGAATGCAGCCATCCGCCTTACGGTGAGGTTTCGGCAGTACGTCGGCAATGGCACGGCCCAGGCTGGGCTTCTCGGCGATATAGAGTTTCATGCGGTCTACCCTACCGCATAGGAGACACCGGTGGCCAGATCAGCCGTCAAAGTAAGCATAAATACGCGGCATCGCAGACATCGAATTACTTACAAAGGAGGAGTGCCTCCGCTTCTCTGACATAAGTATGAAAGCCTTTTGGATCTTTTCGGCAAGTTACTTCCAGTACAGGTCGGGAACTATCACTGAAGATGAATTCCACGAGACCAAGGCGGTACTCCGCTAGTGGCTGCGGGGCCGGGGGTGTCGCATGTGGTGGGAGACGTTTGGTCGCGCCGCGCTATCGCCGATTCTTTCGAAGTTATCGATGGCGAAATTTATCGTTTCTAATGTTTCTATTTAGCGATAGACGGCAAGCAACCGCAACCGCTTTCCGAAACAGTATAAACTCAGATCCTTACATCCAAAGGCCGCTCAGGATTGACACCACAAAACACTATTGCATGGCTCGCAGCATCCAGGCAGTCTTTTCATGAATACGCATGCGATCGGAGATTAAGGCTGCTGATGATTCATCGCCTGCTTCCTGCGCCGGCCCGAGAGCTTCGCGACAGGTTTTGACAACCTGCTCATGCCCTTTGGTTAACAGCTTAACCATCTCCTTCGCCGATGGCACGCCTTCCACTTCATTGATGGAGCTCAATTGCGCAAAGGCTTTATAAGTACCGGGCGCGGCTACGCCAAGTGTGCGGATACGTTCGGCAATTTCGTCAACTGCGGTCGCCAGTTCCGTATAGTGCTCTTCAAACATCAGGTGGAGTTCGCGGAATTGGGGGCCGGTCACATTCCAGTGGAAATTGTGGGTTTGAAGATAGAGGGTATACGAATCTGCCAGCAGCCGCTTTAACGCTTCGGCGATGATCTCACGGTTAGAAGCAGAAATACCAATATCAATCGTGCTCATAGCTAATTACTCCTTTGAATTGGGCCTGACAGGCAACGACATGCAATCGTCGACTACCAGGCCGGATGTAGTTTACTGACTAAAGATCAAATCTATCCGCATTCATCACTTTGGTCCAGGCTTTGACAAAGTCCGTGACAAATTTCTCCTTGTTATCGTCCTGTGCGTAAACCTCAGCGTAGGCACGCAGTATTGAGTTCGACCCAAACACCAGGTCAATCCGTGTCGCTGTCCATTTCACTGCGCCAGTTTTCCTGTCGCAGATTTCATAGAGGTTATCGTCAGCGAACTTCCAAGAATACTTCATGTCAGTGAGGTTGACGAAAAAGTCATTGCTGAGGACGCCTTCGCGATCCGTCAGTACGCCATGCCTGGTAGCACCATGATTCGTACCAAGAACCCGCATGCCGCCCACCAGAACCGTCATTTCAGGTGCGGTAAGTCCCATAAGCTGGGTACGATCCAGCATCAGCTTCTCTGCTGAAACGGTATAGTCCCTTTTCAGCCAGTTACGGAAGCCATCGTGAATCGGTTCCAACACCTCAAAAGCCTCAACATCGGTCATCTCTGCAGTGGCATCTCCACGGCCAGGGACAAAAGGCACCGTGATGTTGACGCCGGCATCGCGGGCTGCTTGTTCCACAGCCGCTGAGCCACCCAGCACAATCAAATCGGCGACGCTGATCTTTTTACTGAGACTGGCCTGGATATTTTCCAGAATGCCGAGGACTTTCTGCAACCTGCCGGGTTCATTGCCTTCCCAATCTTTCTGGGGAGCAAGGCGAATACGAGCACCGTTGGCGCCGCCACGGTTGTCGGAACCCCGGAAGGTCCGTGCACTGTCCCAGGCGGTGGAGACCAATTCCGATACACTCAGCCCGCTACCGAGAATCCTGGCCTTGAGATCGGCAATTTCAGCATCGCTCAATGTGTAATCAACCATTGGAATGGGATCCTGCCAGATCAGGTCTTCTTTTGGCACATCCGGACCCAGATAACGGCTTTTTGGCCCCAGATCACGGTGGGTCAGTTTGAACCAGGCGCGCGCAAAGACTTCAGAGAAGTATTCGGGGTCCTTGTAAAAGCGCTCGGAAATCTTTCGGTAGATCGGATCCTTGACCATGGCCATATCGGCATCGGTCATGATGGGGTTATAGCGAATAGACGGATCTTCCACATCGACGGGTTTGTCTTCCTCTTTGATGTTGATGGGCTCCCACTGCCATGCACCTGCCGGACTTCTTTTCAATTCCCAGTCGTAGTTGAACAGCATGTGGAAATAGCCGTTATCCCATCTGGTAGGATGGGTGGTCCAGGCCCCTTCAATTCCACTGGTAATCGTATCGCGACCCTTACCCTTACCCTGGGGGTTGTGCCATCCCAACCCTTGTTCGGCGAGATCAGCCCCCTCCGGGTTGGGACCGAGCTTGGTGGCATCTCCGTTACCATGACATTTGCCAACCGTGTGACCACCGGCTGTCAGGGCTACGGTTTCCTCGTCATTCATCGCCATTCGCGCAAACGTAACGCGAACATCGATCGCTGTTTTCAGGGGATCGGGGTTACCATCAACGCCCTCCGGGTTGACGTAGATAAGGCCCATTTGCACAGCTGCCAGCGGATTGTCGAGTGCGCCTGTCGAATCTGTGTTGTGACGCTCATCGCTTTTCCCCAGCCACTCTTTCTCTGAACCCCAGTCGATATCGATTTCCGGGTGCCAGATATCGGCGCGACCACCAGCGAAGCCATAGACCTTAAGCCCCATAGACTCATAGGCCATGGTGCCCGCGAGAATGATCAGGTCGGCCCAGGAGATTCTATTGCCATACTTCTTCTTGATCGGCCACAACAGGCGGCGAGCTTTATCCAAACTCACGTTATCAGGCCAGCTGTTAATGGGAGCAAAGCGCTGGTTGCCCGTGCCGCCGCCCCCGCGGCCATCGGCAATCCTATAGGTTCCGGCAGAGTGCCATGCCATGCGAATCATCAATCCGCCATAGTGCCCCCAGTCGGCAGGCCACCACTCCTGGCTGTCCGTCATCAGGGCATGAAGGTCTTTCTTTACTGCGCGCAGGTCGAGCTTTTTGAACTCTTCAGCGTAGTTGAAATCCTCACCCAGCGGGTTGGTTTTGGTATCGTGCTGGTGGAGGATGTCCAGATTCAGTGCATCAGGCCACCAATCCATGGTGGAGGTGCCGACAGAAGTATTACCGCCATGCATGACCGGACATTTGCCGGCGCTACTACTATCGCTTTTCATTTTTTCATCCTTTATCAACGTGGTTCAAGCTGGAGCCAAAATCAACAAAATCAGTGTAGACCATTTTTGTTGCATTTTACCTTGTGATAGGTCAACAACAGGGCCCGGAGGGAATTCCTTCATTGGGCGGGACAATTTTGGGGCGGTAATCAACGCACAGACTTATCGACGGACGGCTACAGATACTGGGCGCCCATAATCTGGGTCCGAATTGGATGGGAAACCCGAGTAAGTTGTAATCAACACCTGCCTACCAGCTGGTATGCTGGTGGCGAGTTTTCAGAGCTGAACTCCGAACCCGGACCGAGCTGACCCTACATTCAGACCAATCCCAGAGCTCCTGCAGCCTTGTTGAGACCTGAGACAAATGGGTCTTTGTCCGCATCCTTGTGCCAGGTGTACTCAGCAAATTCAGCTACCATGTGGGCCATCTCGTCGCCCCAGAGTCGCTGGATGATTGCCACTCCCATGTCTGTTCCCGCCGATACACCGGACGCAGTCACGACCGGGCCATCGTCAACCCATCGTGCGGCCTCGACCCAGGTAACCTTATCAGACTGTTTGGTTGCCAGAGCGAACAATTGTTTATTGGAAGTGGCTCGATGACCATCGAGTACTCCAGCTTTTGCCAAGAGTGCGGAGCCACTGCAAACAGAAGCGGTGATCTTGGCGTACTTGCTCCGCTCCGCTAAAAAGTTCAGCATGCGTGCGTTGTTCAGCTCGGGAACTGTACCGACTCCGCCGGGAAGCAAGAGAATATCCAGTGGGGGTGCGTCGTCGAAACTGCAATCGGCGATGACTTTAGGACCAGTGATTTCCATACCCAAAGCGGCGGGCACAGGACCGGCCTGCTCCGCGATCATGTATATGGTCAACTGCTCTCTGGGTACGAGAGAGAACATTTCCAATGGGCCAAAGAGATCCAGCATCTCGAAACCCGGATATAAAATAGCGCCGAGGGCCAGCGGTTGCTTGCTCATACCAGTGCTTCCTGTACGTTTCCGATATAGGTTGAAGTCCTTTGCAAGTCTAGCATTGTCCCCAATGAAATTGGACCGCCCAGTCGCTCCCGGCTAATGGCAACTTAACGGCGCCAGCTATTCCGAGGCCCCCCGAGAATGATTTGAAGCGGGACCGTATCCACGGGACCCTCGCGCGTTTACCCAGGCGGCCAACTCACCCAAAACCTGGCTGACGGCCTGGTCGAAGGCATCGGCAATAGCGCCGACACGATTATCGCGGGCGGCAACGGCAGCCGTAAAGCTGTGATCGCCGGCGACGGTCTGGTTGTGTGTGCGATTCAGCGCCGCGTGCAACTCTACCACTATCATGGGCGCGGAGTTCTGACCTTTGTCGTATTCGGCTTCGAACGTGCGCACGTCAAGTTTGAGTACGTAGTCAGCCCTGGCAATCTCGCCCTGGGCGACCAAGCGGACAGGACCCTGGTCTGCGTCGAAGGCATTTTGCACAGCGGAGTCGAACAAAGCCACCGCTGAAGTCACCCAGCGGGCATCCTTGACGTAGGCTGCCTGCGTACCGGTGACAGTCAGGATACGGTCACCGGCAGCGGCGCGGTCAAAACCCGTGTTCGACAAGAGCACGCCAAAGCCAGGCTCGCCTGACGCTACCTCCTGCACCGGCGGCGACGTGGTGCCGAAGCGATAGAGCTGGATCGGATCCGCCTGTGGAAAGAGTGAGATGCAGCCGGTCAGCAGGCTTATCGCACCCGCGACCAGCAGGCCCCGGATCATGGGTATGGCGCCTGCGGCGTCAAAAAAATTCATGGTTTCACCTCAATTTCCTGCGCGGGCGGCTTGGCAACCAGACCCTGGGGACTTTGTTGCACCGCGTCCAGTGTGCGGTCGAGGTTGTCGACTGTTCTCTGCAGGCTTGAGACGGCAGCGATGATTTGCGGCAGACCGGTAGTGGCGAAGTCGCTCGTTGGCCGCGCCAAATTGCTTATCATTGTGTTTAGGTTCTGAATCGCTTCATTCAATTTGGCCATGCTGCGACGCCCATCGCCACTTACCAGGGTGTTGCTCGATTTGGCCAGCTCGCTGATCTGCTGTGCCGCCTCGTTCACTGCTTCAAAGGCGCGCTCGGCATCGGTGATGATCGACTTTCGATCGCGCAGCTCCGTGGTAACGGCCTGGATGTCTTGCAAAGTAGCACTGAGGCGTTTGATGTTGTTGTCGGACAAGATGCGGTTAATGCGGTCAAGGGCCTCGTCTGCCCGCGCCAGGACGTTGCCGCCGCCGTCCAGCAAATCAGAGAGAGCGCTGGGCTCAGAGCGGATACGTGGCACGCCCTTTCGGGGGACTGTGTCCTTTAGCAGTTGCAGGGATGGCGTGCCCGCAGTGATCTGCACAAAGTTCAAGCCGGTGATGCCCTGCGGTTCCAGCGTTGCATAGCTGTCGACACGGACAGGCACGTCCGCCACCACTTTAGCTCTGGCGATTACGAGCGTGTGATCAACCGAATCAAGCGATATACTGGTAACTGAGCCAACTTTTATGCCGTTGAAGCGGACTTCGCCGCCCTGGGACAAGCCGTTGACTGGCCCTTTGAAGACGATGTCGTAGTAATCGTAAGTCTGTCCGAATTTGAACGCCGCCAGCCAGACGCTGAATACGATCAGGCCGATCAGGAGCAGGGTTGCAGCGAGACCGACGAGGGCGTAGTTGGCGTTGCGCTCCATTAGGCTGTTCCTCGCTTAGCCCAGGTCCCGGACGCCATGCGCCCCCGTGGACCCCGGAAATACTGCTGGATCCAGGGATGGTCGGAATTCTCGAGTTCGCGAACTGGCGCCATGGCCACGACTTTCTTGTCGGCGAGCACGGCCACCTGGTCCGTGATCGAATAGAGGCTGTCGAGATCGTGGGTAATCATGAGCACGGTCAAATCCAGGCTATCGGAAAGATCGCGGATCAGTTCATCGAATGCCGCCGCGCTGATCGGATCAAGTCCTGCGGTGGGCTCATCCAGAAATAGCAGTTCCGGGTCCAGCGCGAGGGCGCGCGCCAGACTTGCGCGCTTGATCATGCCGCCGGAGAGTTCGGCTGGCTTCAGCGCTCCGGCGCCGTGCGGGAGGCCGGCCAGGGCGATCTTCAGATCTGCCAGCTCGTCGATCTCGTCTTTGAGCATGTCGGTGTGCTCGAAAAGTGGGGCAGCGACATTCTCCTTGATGGTGAGGTTGGACCACAGAGCTCCTTGTTGAAACAGAACACCCCAACGGCGGTTGATCGCTGTCCAGTGACGGGCGCGGGCGTCGCGGATGTCCTGGCCAAATATTTTTACCGATCCACCATCGGCAGGTCGCAGGCCGATAATTGTATTCAGCAGCACCGACTTGCCGGTGCCCGAGCCGCCAACGACACCCACGATGTCGCCCCGGTTCACCACAAGATCGAGGTTTTCGTGGATGGTACGGTCGCCGATCCGGGAGATCAACGCGCGCACCTCAACCGGCGGCGCCTCCCTGTTCAGCAGGTTTTCGTCATCAAAATCCATTATATATCCAGCTGCATATAGATAAGGGCAAAAACTGCATCGATCAGAATTGTGGCGAATATCGCCTGAACCACTGCTGTCGTGACGCGGTGGCCGAGGGACTCGACATCGCCGCCTACTTCCATGCCATGGCGGCAACCGATAGCGGCGATCACTACTGCAAACGCAGGCGCTTTCGAGAGGCCAACCCAGAAGTGCGTCACGCCGACATTATCGATCAGCCGCTGCATAAACATCGTCGGACCCAGATCCAGTACCGTCCACGCGACGACCATACCACCAGCCAGTCCAGCCAACGTAGCGACAAAGGTCAGCAGGGGAATGCTGAGCAGCAAGGCCAGGAACCGGGGAAACACCAGGGCGCTGAAGGGATCAACGCCGATTACCTGCATGGCGTCAATCTCCTGCTTCATCTTCATCGCGCCGATCTCCGCAGCAAAGGCGGAAGCTGACCGTCCAGCCAGGAGCACAGCAGTGATCAGGACATTGAACTCGCGCACCACGGAGATGCCTATAAGGTCCACGACAAAGACCTGAGCGCCGAACCTGCTCAGGATATTCGCGCCAAGCAGGCCGACGACGGCACCGATAAAGAAAGTAGTGGTCGCGACGATTGGGATAGCATCCAGTCCTGTCCGCTCCGCCAGAGAAAAGACGGCGGCCCAGCGCACTTTGGCCGGCCTACGGAGCGCTCGACCAAGGGCAATCAGCAGTTGGCCGTTGAAGAAATTGAGTTGGTAGACATCCAGTCCGATACTCACGACGCCCCGGCCTGCGCGCTCGAACAGGTCGTATAACGGGCGCTTCTTCACGACTGGTGTCCGCGGCGCCTCGGCGGCATGTGCGACCATGCCCAGTAACCTGACGATCTCCCGGCGAGCGCTGATCTCTCCCGGCTCGACCGCCTGTTCAACAGCTTTCAGGATGCCGTAAGCGCCGGAGGTGTCGCAACGGCCGATGCCGTTCGCGTCGATAAAAATGTCGCGCGTACCCCTCAGCGCATCGCCAAGACGTTCATTGGCCCAACCCATGCGCACAGCGGTCCAATCGCCGGTCAGCCTGGCGGTCTGACCCTGGTCTCTGGTCTCAAGCTTGAAGTCGGCCGGTTGACTCATGCGTGTATGTTGTCAGACTATAGCGGAACAATGAGTCCGCACTCCAGGAGACACTTTTCTGCCTGTTACTTCTCCAGTCTAGCCTGCTTATCGCAGGTTGCGTACTTTTCTCTGGTACTTGTTAATCCACTGAGGCGATGACTCCAGTTGTCGACTATGCAGTACCAGGTTTTCAAAAGAGGAGGACAGGTTGTGAGCAACCTCGAATATCCCGCACGCATCAACGAGCTACACCAGAGCAAAGTGCTTGGCGAACAGGCTTTCCCTGCACTCATGGCTGCCGCGAAGAATGAACGGGAGAAATATAATTTCGGTACGCGTCTGCAGTTGGAATTCGAGACCAAGGTGCGTTTGCGGCCATTGGCCAATTGCAGTACCCGCTGGCTGCACCATGACCTACTGACTACAGGCATGCAGTTATAGGGCAAATCCCCACCCTTACACGACTCGAAACAGTGGTTATGCAGTCAAATGTGGACCTGCTTACGCTTTTGCGACAACCATCTTCACTATTTCAATAAATCGTCTATGCTCAAGTCAACGCATATGAGGTGTAGCCATGAATGACATCCGCATCCCTGATTTCATGCCCAATTGGATAAAGGAACACGTCGCCCTGTACTTGCGGGATGGAGAGGCGGGGCACTACTGGGATGCCTCCCTCGGGGGTGGAAAAGGCATGCTGACCACGCTGCTGCTGACTACGACCGGAAGAAAATCAGGCAAGCCGTCGATCCTGCCCTTGATATATCGCCCGACCGGCACCGGTGGCTTTTGTGTTATTGCCTCCAAGGGTGGTGCTCCGGCCCATCCGTCCTGGTACCTGAATCTGGAAGCCAACCCCAGGGTACATATTCAGGTCGCAACCAAGGAATTTGACGCAAATGCCAGGGTGGCAGGGGGCGAGGAGCGGGAGCGACTCTGGAAGCTCATGGTGGACTACTATACCCCCTACACTGACTACCAGGCTGCGACTCAGCGGCAGATTCCCGTGGTGGTGTTGGATCCGGCTTGAGAGGTTTGCGTTAATATCGCTGGCCCCCCAGGAATCATTCATCAGAACACCAACGGCAATTGCAGGTGTGTTTCATAAATGAAATCCCGGTGGCTCCTCAGAGCCGGTGTCAACGCCCGCTCGATATCGTTGTTGACGCAGCCGTATAAGTGTCGCTGGCGGAAGCTGGTGGCCATCGGGCAGCGGTCTTCGGGCATAGGGTCGAGAAAGCCGCATGCAGCGGCCCAGTAGATGTCGAGAGCGGAGAGTCGCTCTCCCACCAGATAGCGACGCCCCCGTGCATATTGCCCGACAAGCTGCGCGTCCAGTAGCTTGAGAATGTCCACTATCCGGGATGAGGCCGATTCGAGGATACCCTCCCGGTAGCCGTATTTCTGCCCCAGAAATGCATAAAAGCCGCGCTCGGGACTGTCTTGCGGCAGTGATGCCAGGGGCACCGCCGTCATGAAGTGCCGCTTGTTGTACAGCAGTCCGTCTTCGCCCATCAGTTCGTTGGCGAGACCGAACATGCGGACCCGGTCGCCGGGGATCAGCGGCGGCTCGGGACTGAGCCTCTCGGCAAGATAGAGTTGATCGTTCCACAAAGACCGCGGCCGCTCCTCCTCCCACACCACCACCGGCGCGCTGGACTGCGCCGTCCATTCGACCAGTTCACTCTGGCTGCCGCCCATGCCGATTGCCACGTCGGAAGCCCCTTCATTGGCGCTTCGCACCGGGGTGTAAGCGAGCCCCTTGACGTGATAGATACCTTTGCAGGCCTCGTGCCAGGGGCCCGGTACGGCGAAGGCACCGAGTACTATGCGCAGCCCCGGCATCAGCCTGGCCTTGCGGATCGGAACATAATTGATTTTGATATCGTCGACCTGAATCGCCATACTCTCTGCTTCACTCAATTGTGTCTTGTGCTATTAAGAAAAGGTGCTGCACTGGCCACGCACTGTAGCATGGCGGCGGCGGATTGCGACAGGAAACGACCCCTCTTCGGGTCGTGTAGTGCGTGGATTTGTCTGGTGATTTCTGGTCGGAAAGGTAATAGGATTTGCCTGAATGATCGAGAGTGCAGGAGAGAGTGATGAACCCAGCCACAAAGTTTTTCATGGAATATGCCGCCGCGTTCGAGCGAACCTGTGTCGACGATGATTGGTCGCGTGTATATAGCTCCTTTCCCAAACCGCTATAAAAGTCAAAGCCCCGGAATGCCTGCCAGGATTGCAGCATTTCATGAACAGTGATTGAGTCAGACACCAACAGGAGAGTAACAATGAACCCCACTGTCAACAAGATCGTGATGAACCCCGAGGCAGCGCCTGACATGATGCCAGGCGCGGAGCGCAGCGTCGAGGACGAGCGCCGGCTGCGCAAGGAGCGACTCGCCGCCGCCCTGCGCCTGTTCGGCAAATTCGGCTTTGACGAGGGTGTCGCCGGCCATATCACTGTACGCGACCCGGAGCATCTCGATCATTTCTGGGTGAACCCCATGGGTCGCTCGTTCAAACAGATCCGGGTTTCCGATCTCTTGCAGGTAAACCACAAGGGCCAGGTGGTTGAAGGCAAAGGCCTGCTTAATGGCGCTGCCTTCACCATCCACTCGCAGATACACATGACCCACCCGGAGATTACCGCCGCTGCCCATTCCCACTCGGTATATGGCAAGAGCTGGTCCTCCCTCGGGCGCCTGCTGGACCCGATCACCCAGGATGCCTGTGCCTTCTACAAGCATCACGTGCTGTTCGATGATTTTACCGGTGTAGTGCTGGATGACAGCGAGGGCACCCGTATCGCGGCAGCCCTGGGTGACAACAAGGCGGCCATCCTGCAGAACCACGGCCTGCTCACCGTCGGCCAGAGCGTCGATGAGGCGGCCTGGTGGTTTATCACCATGGAGCGCAGTTGTCAGGCACAACTCATGGCCGAGGCCGTCGGCAAGCCCCGCCTCATTGCCGCCGAGCATGCCGCCCAGACCCGTGAGATCGTGGGCTCTCACCTGGCGGGCTGGTTCAGCTTCCAGCCCCTGTATGACGTTATCGTGGCGGAACAGCCCGGGTTGCTGGACTGACGGTAAGAGCCCGTAGGTAACATCACTCATGGGCACCCTTTATGTAGAGCATGAATACTGGTTTGCCGCCTTCCAGCTGGTGATGGCAATGCTCGGCATGGGCGCCACCCTCACCGTGCGGGATTTTCGCGACCTGGTGCGCGAACCCGCCGCTGTCACCCTGGGGATGGTGGTGCAGTTGATGTTGGTGCCGCTCGCCACCTTTGGATTTTTACGAGTGCTGGGCGTGCATGGAGGGGTAGCCGTGGGCATTGCATTGCTCGCCTCCATACCCGGAGGCACTACCTCCAATATTTTTACCTACTTTGCGCGCGGCAACAGCGCCCTCTCCATCAGTCTTACCGGCCTCACCACACTGGCCTGCCTGGTGACCACACCGCTGATCCTTGCGGCGCTGATCAGCGACCAGCTACCGGCTGATTTCACCATGCCAACGGGCCAGATCGTCATCGAAATCGCCTTTACACTGTTGTTACCACTAGCGCTAGGTATGTCCTACCTCTACATGTACCCGCGCCCGGCGGTAGTGGTGTCAAAGTGGTGTATCAGGGCATCGTTGCTGGGTGTCGTCCTGATCGTGGTCGGTTCCATGAGCGCCGGGCGCCTGAACCTCCAGGCTTTCGGCATGGATAGTGTGCTGCTGGTGGTCTATTTCACCCTCACGCTCACGGCGACAGGCTGGCTTGTGCCGCGCCTGTTCAGGCTATCCAGGCCAGACTCCATCGCTATAGAGATCGAAGTTATTGTCCGCAACATGAACCTGGGCGTGATGCTGAAGGCGTCACTTTTCCCCGCTGCGGCGGCGACGAGCCAGCTCGGTGACGCTGTGCTATTCACCTTACTGTTGTACGGTGGGTTGCAGTTGACGATCGCACCTCTGCTGATAGTGCTATATCGTTAATCACAGTCGGCAGACTAAGCAGACCTGAAGCGAAATCTGAGGCCATTCATGTGGCCAGAGGGGAAGATTATAGGAGCCTCAGGACAGGCGCTTTCAGCGAATGGAGCGGGGTAGTGGACCGAAGACCCGCGGGATCCTCCGCAGGCTTGGCTGGGTTAAATTGTCGGAAGCCTTGTTATTGGTTTTTTGAACCATCATACGTCAGCCAGCGTTCGGGCCTCATGATGTAACGATTCCATACAGCCGGGCCCAGGCTCGCGATGTACTCACACCCGGCTTGTTCACCCAGGTAACGGATAGCCATGGGGATTTCGTGTAAATCGCGGTCACTGGTTGTGATCTCAATGATCGGACCCTCAACACTAACATAGGCATAGGGCGGGTTTTCGTCCTGTACGCAAAGGCTGATTCGCTTTCCAGAATGCAGCAATTTCCCCTTGAGCGAGTCTGGTTGTGTTTCGAACCAAACATCCCCGCCTGGCTCATACCAGTACCAGACAGGGGCAGTGAGTGGGCCTCTTCCCTCCTCAGAAATGCCAATTATAGCGACGCGTGCACCTGCCAGGAAATTCTCGCGTTCATCCCTGGTCAATTTCATAGACATTGTTTTCTCTCCAATTGTACGCCCACCGACTTCAGTCTACGGCAACTCTACCATAGTCAGTTCTTCACTATTATCAAGGGACACCGGCATTGAAATGCATGGGGATACCGTGGGAACTGGGCCGAGATTCGCAATACACCCGACGAACCTGACGACTCGAAGCCAACTCATGCGCTGCGATGTCTAGTGGTTGATGATCTGCTGTGACTTTTGCCTGTAGATGAATCCATCTACCGCTATCCAAGCCCTAAACACGGATCCTTAAGAAGAAAGTCGGTCTGGTCCGTGTTTCTGGCTAACTCCACCCAGGGATAATTCTGCTACAGGGCCTGCTCAGTGCGTTCAGTATCCATTACTGAGCGCTCACCAGTGCAACCCCGATCATCGATTCCCGGGTAACAATCGCGGCGAGTTGGTCTTCAGTCCAGTTTTCGGTGCCCGGTGGTCGCAACGGCAAAACCAGAAAGCGGGTTTCGGCCGTCGTGTCCCAGATCCGTAGTGCAACGTTTTCGGCCAGGTCCAGCCCCATCTCGCGGAGCACCTTGCGCGGTTCGCGAACCACTCGGGCGCGATAGGCCAGGCTCTTGTACCACTCCGGTGGCAGCCCCAGTACCGGCCAGGCCGTGCAGGAGCACTGGGTGCAAACTACAGCGTTCTTTTGTTGAGGCGTGTCCTCAATGACCACAATGCCCTCACCCTCTGGTCCCTCGAATCCCAGCTCTGCGCAAGCGGCGGTGCCATCCTGCATGAGGCGCGCTTTGAAGGCGGGATCGCACCAGGCTCGGGCGACGACTTTAGCACCGTTGCGCCAGTTCAGGCTTTCTTTAATGGCATGTGCAGCGTCGAAGTCTGCATCGGTCAGGTGACCACCCTCCAGCATCGCTGACTTGACGGCGGCTGCCTGTGCTGCAGGTGTTGCGGTTGTCCTGGTGCTCATGGTGACTCCTCGAGATAGCTCTCCCACAAGTCCACCACGACCGTGTCTTCTGCTTCGGCCGATTCCGACCACAGCTCGCGCGATTTGAAAGCCACATGATAGGTGCATTCCTTGCGTCGTGGCAGCCCGTGGGCAATGGCATCAGGAAACTTGAACAGAGGCGCCACATGCAGCACCGTGCCGCTATGGCCGCGAACATATCTGGGTAGAAGTAGGTGCTGACGAGTATACGATAGGGAAAGAGAATAGGGACTGCCTGACTGGCCGAAATTACCTGATGGATTAAACGCGCACCGCAGCGGCCACCCGCCGCTAAACCTTCAGAAAATCTCATGCTCTTGCGTGATGAAAATTCGGGAACGGGCAAAGTCGATAAAACGCGCTTCGTCTTGCTCCAACCGCGCTGAGGCGGCGCGGCCCGATTCGCTGGACAGTGCATTCTCCAGATCAGCGAGCGAATTCCACCAGATTTCGGTTATGCCGTCATAGGCGGGTTGCATCCCGCCGCGCGAGGATTGGAGCAGATCATTGATATCAGCATGCACTGTATGGCTTTGAACATATCGCAGCGCATGCAGTGCTTCCGCGACCGACTTAACCAACGGAGCGTGATGAACCAGCCAGGTCCGGTGGAATTCCTCTGCGCTCATATCCGCGCGCCGGACAATGCAATAGACAAGTTTTATCATCGGTCGGAACTCCCTGTTATAACGGGCGGTCAGCTTTCACTATCCCCGGCTTAATCAATTCAACGGTCTGCTGGCAATAGTCATCGTAGACCCATTTGTCGATCTCTTCTGAGTTTAGACACTGTTTTTGATAGCAACCAGATTCCAGGCGGTCTTATATTCTTTTGACAGCCGTTCAAAAGCTATTCAACCTGAGTCAGGTGTCATGATGAAGGCTGTATTGATGCTGCTGTTATCCTCTTGCCTGGCGTATGCCGAATACTCGGTACAATTTCGGGAAACTCGAGCGTTACGGCAGCACAAAAGATACGAAACTCAAACCTGCAATCTATAGTCCCTGGGCCGATCCAGACCCTGTCCCGCCTCGGGAGTGGCGGCAAGCGGCCAGATAAAACATGGTGGCAGGATTAACGTGACAAGAGCATGGCTATTAAAGAAGATGACAATAACTGTATCGACGGCTACGAAGTCTCAGATCTAGTGGTCAGGGACCTTGACCTTCTAACAGCCCTCGACTACTTGGACCGCAGTGAGTGCGGCCTATGCAAGAGCGCCGGGTAAATGAGAGGCATACGGTGGCGCCGGCACCGAATTAGCTTTCGGAAAGCCTGCCGCAGTGTTTTAGCACGTCATTGAAGAACTTGACGGTGAGGTAGGGTTTCAACAGGAACGCCAGGTGCTCATAGCTGCGCCTGATCTCGTTCTCAGGTACGTTGGCGTCTATGACGGTCTCGGTATACCTTGGCCAGCTAGTCCAGAGCACCCAGAGGTTTTCGGCCAGTATACCGCGCTCCTTGGCTGAAAGCGGCTGCCGGCTGGCCGCTACCTCCCGCGCACGTGCCAGAACTTTGTCGACCTGTTTCGTTCCCCTGATGCAGAATAACCGGTACTGCCTGCTGAGACTGTCATCCTTCATGATCAGTTCGCGAGACGATGAGAAGAAAAACCGATAGTTCCAGAGCACTTTTGCCCCGCCGATAAAGCATAGTGCCAGACGCCGGGCGTCGAATTCCGCGTCGGGCTGCAGTTCCATTGGGGCGTCCAGATCATTCTGCAACCTGAGTAGTACCTCCGCCAGAATCTCTTCGCGATTGCGAAAGTGGTAATAGAGATTGCCGGGACTGATGGACAGGTGCTCCGTCAATTGCGTTGTCCCGACCGTACTACCGCTTCTGTTCATAAGCTCTACGGCAGCGTCGACAATCCTTCGTTTGTTACCCATCTTTTCTCCTTCCTGGTCCCTGCGCGGTCCGGCATCAATGAACTTGCCGGGTTCCCTTGCGCCGCAAAAAGAGCTTGCATCGTGTTTTGCGCCATTATAGAGTAAACCCTCTAATAGAGGAAACCCTCTATTATAGGAATAACTCTACTATATGTTCGGCCCGGTGAAATCTGTCGCGAATGGTTCTCGCCGTCCGCAGGGATTTGCACTGTAGGTAAACCAATTGCGGGGAACAGCAATGAAACTAGGACTGCAACAGGTTTTTCAGAATCATGGGCGCGAAATCCCGGATGGCCAGATGCTGCAGGAGGAAATTGCACTCGGCCTTTTGGCAGAAGAGATGGGCTTTGATGAGCTTTGGCCAGTGGAACATCACTTTACCGACTACGCTGCCTGCCCCGACAACATCCAGTTTCTGAGTTATATGGCGGCCCGCACGTCACGGATCAAGCTCGCCACAGGCGCCGTCATACTGCCCTGGAATCAACCGGTTCGGGTTGCGGAGAAAGTGATCATGCTCGACTACCTGTCGGGCGGTCGGGCCATATTCGGCATGGGCAGGGGTTTGGCCCGTTGTGAATACGAGGGTATGGGCATCGAAATGGGGGAATCCCGCGAGCGCTTCGATGAAGCCGCGCCGTTGATCATCGATGCGTTGGAATCGGGCTTTATGGAGAACCCCGCACCGGAGTACTACCCGCAGGCCCGGACGGAAATCCGGCCTGAACCCAGAGCATCCTTCCGTCGTCGCAGTTATGCGGTTGGTATGTCGCCGGATTCGGTAGTATCGGCCGCCCGGCTTGGGGTGCAGGTTTTGCTCTTCTCCAACCGATCGGACGAGGCGCTTGCCGACAGTGTGGCCCTGTACCGGAAGAATTACCTGGAACATCATGACGGCAAGCCCCTTCCGCCAAGACTGTGCGATTTCATGTACT
>CAYTDW010000005.1:0-16564 GCA_964436585.1 uncultured Halioglobus sp.
ATTGCCAGCAACGATACTGCGGAAGGGCGCGCCCTGAACCGTCGTGTCGAGGTAAATCGCACCGAGTGCGGCCAGTAACACCGCACCGGGCTACACCCTGAAACCCGCGGGAGAAATCCCGCGGGTTTTTTTTCGCTCCAATGCTGCACCCTCGCCAGATAGCTCATCAGCCCACCGCACAAAGTGCATGACCCTTGTATTGGTGGATGAATCCCAGTAGTTTCAGCGATTGGACATCGGGATACCAAAATAGCTTATGACATGGAGCGCAACTCATGGAGCCTGACAAACCGGATGATGACGACATCCACCAGGAGCTTTCACTTGAGCACCACGATCCCCTGATTCGCATTCTGCATCGCGCGATCACAATATGTGTCAAGGTTTTGGCCGTGCTGATGACTGTCGTCATTTTCCTTGGTGTCGTTGACGTGATTTATTTGCTGTACAACGAGTTGAGGACGCCGCCGCTGCTGCATTTATCGGTAAGCGAGATCTTCGGGATTTTCGGCGCGTTCATGGTGGTCCTGATCGCCATCGAGATATTTATCAATATTCGTCTATATCTCGGCAGCAACGTCCTGCCAATCAAATTGGTGATTGCCACCGCACTGATGGCCATCGCGCGCAAGGTCATCGTACTGGATATCACCGAGACCGAGGCGGTTTACGTCTATGCCATCGGCGTTGTTACGCTCGCTCTGGGGGCCACCTACTGGTTGGTCGGCAGCGCAGATCGGTCGCGGGTCGGTGGCACCGAATAGTTCGCGGGGTATTCCGATACACAACGCAGGTACTGAAGAAAATCCTCAAAGAAAACGGGCAAACAGAAAGAACCCGACCATGCCGAATGCAATGGCCATCTTTGCCGCGGTGCCAAGGAGAAGACCCACTGTCGCGCCAATACCCGCGCGCCCGGCGGCACGCAGATCGTCCTGCGCGGTCAACTCGCCCAGCACCGCGCCGATGAAGGGCCCCAGCAAGATGCCCGGCAAGCCAAAGAAAATACCTACAAAAGCGCCGATTGCAGCGCCAATGGCCGCCTTCGCGGATGCGCCGAAGTGCTTTGCCCCAAGGGCCCCGGAGACGAAATCGACAAGGTAAGTCAGCAGACTCATAACGGCCAGCACGGCGAGGGCGCCATAGCCCACATACTCGAAATCCTCCGCCCACGCAGCGATTACAAAGCCGGCGAACACAAGCGGTGGTCCCGGCATGGCAGGAAGCAGCATGCCGGCTATACCGAGCGCAACCAGGGTCGCGCCAAGCAGCCATAACGCTATTACTGTTTCCATCCGCGGGTCGTCGCTAGCGAGCCATTACAGCGACTCCGTGGGCACCATTACTATGGTCGCCTTGCCACTGCCGGTCATTTTCTGACAGTCCTTGCAATGGCAATGATGCGCCGAGATCACGTGGTCGCGATAAAAGTGATAACTGAAGTTGCCGCAGAGGCAGCTTCCGGTGACTTTGTTTCCCATACTTGCCTGGCTCCTGATAGATGTTGTCTGGCTCGCGCCTGGCCACTCACTGGGGCACGAACTCCAGCACCTGCTGGAACGTGGGCCTGTTGGTACCCCGGAAGGTGTTGGGTATCAGTCCGGGGGCGAAGCGTTGCCGGTATCCTTCGCGCAGCCAGGTGCTTGGGTCATCGCCCCGCTCGGCGGCAAGTTGCTGGGTGACTTCGTCCACGACCTGCCACAGCGAATCCCTGCAGGTATCGAGATCGCCGTTGCCGCAGTAACTGAGATTGAATTTCCCCGCCACGTCCTTTCCGAGCAGCGTGCGAAGGTCCTTGTCGATGAAGCTCGCACCGGGGGGGCTGCTGGCGGGGTTGGTGCCGCCGCCGAGATTACGGATATTGTCGAGGGCCTCGGTGAGATCCCCGAATACCGGGCGCATGACCGCCGCGGCCAGCGGTTCAAACAACGCATCCATGATGGTTGGGCCGGCCTCGTCGTAGAAGCCGTCGTCGTCGGCATCCAGACGGGGGGCGTCGTCGGCCACCCAGGCGTCGAGCAGATCGACAACTTCGTCCGCCAGCGGGCTTGGGGCTTCGCCGCCACGCAACACCTCACTGATAATCGGCCAGGCAGGCGAACGCACGTCTTCAGTGGCGGATCGGTTCATCACGCCAACCACGCCGGCCAGTGCAACCTTGTCGGGGAACTGGTCGAACAACTCGACCCGGTGCACCGAGCCATAGGGCTCGTCATCGCCGTGCATGAAACCCGGCGCGGACTGGTTGTTCCAGTTGAGGAGTCGCCCCGACGGGCCCTCCGCGGCGTGGGGGTGCTGATCCTGGCTCAGGAAGCCCTGCCACTCGTAATCACCGGTGCCCCAGGTGGGCAAACGCCGGTCCAGCCCGGGGGCGCGCACCGGGAGGTAGCCGGAAGAAAAATAGGCCACGTTACTGCGCGACATGTAGGCCCAGTTGAACGTGAAGCCGAACTTGTTGGCAGCCTCCCAGAACTTCTCCGGGGTGGATGCGTCACCCTCGGTCATGTCCTTGAGCGCAGCGAGGTTGAGGCCATCGCGCCCGAAGGTCGAACGCTTGCGCGTGAGCGCGATGGGCCGGCCATTGGAGGTAGCGGTTCCGATCATCGGTCCATGGATCGAGACCGGGTAGCGGATGGGCTGGCCGTTGAGCAATCCCGCATCGAATATCTCATACGGGCGGCACTCACCTTCGTACTCGTAGTGCAGTGATTCACGGGTGGGTTCCGAGCCGTCGGGGTTGCACAGCACTTCAGCGAAGACATCGCGCACGTCGTGGCCGGCGGAGGTGAGGCTCCAGGCATAATCCCGGGTCCGCCCCAGGAGTAGGTACATGGCCGTTCCTGGCACGGCCGCGCCCTGGGCCTCGATACCCGGCGCGCTGAGATGGATCTGCATAACAATCTCGGGGTAGTAGTAACCCAGCTGCGGGCCCATAACGGCAAGGTTGGTTCCGTTCACCGACTGCGAGGAGTTCACCACGAGGAAGTTCGAAGCGCGCTGCCGGGCTGGCGCGGCGGCCGCAGGCACAAGCGCCGCCTGCGCGGGGTTTGCCCCGGCTGGCGCGACGATGGGATCCCGAGGGTCCAGCGAGATGATGGAGCCGCTATCGATCACCGCCGAGCCGGTAACGTCGCCGCCGGTCAGGGGTCCGTATTCAAAGCGGGCACTGATTGTCGTTGGCGCTTCAGGGTCATCGAACAACATCACGTCCTGCCAGGCCAGCTGGCCCCGCCCGTCCCCGAGCCCATAGATCAAGGTCGACAGGAATTCTGCATTGGTCGCCTCGCCGCCACCTCCGGCGCCGAAAATAGACCCGATAAATGCGGTGGTGGCGACGACATCGTTGACATTGACGGGGGCCGGATTGCTGCCCTGGCTTTCCTTGTAGGCGTTGTAGCCATCGGCATAGGCCTGTGCCTCGGCGATGAGCTGGCGGCCTTCGTCGCCGTAGAGTTCGATAATCAGATTGACCTGGTCGGTCACAAGCTGTTCGGTCGCGGCACTGGGTATGAATGATTGCCCGCTGGTCACCAGCCCGAACGCGTTTATGCCCGGGACATCAGCCACCGCCACCCGGGCCGGGCCGCGGCCCAGGTCCACCAGTAACGAGCGATCCCGGGCGGTCACCCAGCCGGCGCCAAAAGCCATGTCTTCCCGGGTTTCACCCGTGACGTGGGCGACGCCGAATTCGTCATAGAGAACAGTGGTTCCGGCACGCCCCGTGGACTCCTCGGTCGTTTCACCGATTGGCTTGAAGTCCTCGGGAAGATAGAGTCTGTCAATGTCGGCGTCAGTGACATTGCCGCGCAGGGGCGTCAGGCCGTCATACAGCGGCAGCTGATCGAGTGAATTTACGCTGGTGGGCAGGCCGCCGAAATTGCCGGGCGGGAGAATGTAATAGGCGCGGTCCACAAGCGGGACGATAGGTCCCACCACCGGGGAGGGGCTATTCGAGCTATCCGAGCATCCCGCAATGGAAAATAGAGAACCTGCCAGTGCGGATACCAGAAAGGCCCTGCTGACAACAGTGTCCTTACAATTGAATTTTATGGTCATTTCAGCGCATCCAGGGTTAATACAACTATCAAGTCATTTTCGCGACCCACTATAGTGAAATAGCGGTAGGAAAAATAGTGGGGGACACGACCGCGCCTCCCTCTGGCGCCGCGTAGGAAATCTGTTGCAATTCATTTGCTTAGTGAGTAGTTTCTGCTCTCCTCAGAATGCCAATGTCCCAATGGCCGAAGCCCCTGGTACCGCACAAATGGAACAGTCTTCAATGGAAAGTGACACTCCAACCAAACTGGCGCCACTCTCCGCGCTCATTTTCGGCTCGCGCTGGATGCAACTGCCCCTCTACCTGGGGCTGATCGTAGCGCAGGGTGTTTACGTCGTTCTGTTTATCAAGGAGCTACTGCACCTGATCGGAGGCGCCACCACCCTGAATGAGCAGCTGGTCATGCTGGCTGTTCTCGGGCTGATCGACGTGGTGATGATTTCCAATCTGCTGGTGATGGTGATTGTCGGCGGCTACGAGACCTTTGTATCCAGGCTTCGACTGGAAGGCCACCCGGACCAGCCGGAGTGGCTCAGCCATGTGAATGCCACTGTGCTCAAGGTGAAACTGGCGATGGCGATCATAGGGATCAGCTCTATCCACCTGCTGAAGACATTTATCGCCATCGGCTCACTCGGCACCGACAATTCCGACTACACCGCGGAGGGAGTCATGTGGCAGACCATCATCCATACAGTCTTCATACTTTCGGCGATGGGAATTGCCTGGACTGATTACCTGATGTCGCTAACTTTAAAACGACAATGACAGACCCCGCCTCCCCGTTTCAGCACTGACGCCACGCCAGCCAGAAGCGCGCAATAGAACGCCCACAGAGGTGATGATGAGTTACGATCCCGACAACGTATTCGCGAAAATCCTGCGAGGCGAGGCGCCGGCATTCAAGGTGTATGAGAACGAGCACGCCCTGGCCTTCATGGATATCATGCCGCAGGTTCCAGGCCATACGCTGGTCATTCCCAGGGACAGTGCAGAGAACTTACTCGATGTAGACCCCATGATTCTGGCTGGCTCGATACAGGCCGTTCAGATCGTTGCTGGCGCCGTCAAACGGGCATTCGACGCCCCTGGCATCATGATCGCACAGTTGAACGGCGCCGCGGCCGGGCAAACGGTATTTCACATGCATTTCCATATATTGCCCAGGTTCGCCGGCCTGGAGTTCAAGCTGCATGCCAGGGAGGTGGAGGAATTTTCCGTGCTGGAAGCCCACGCCGGGAGAATTCGAGCCTGCCTTACCGAAGAGTGATCCAGGTCTGGACAAAGAGAGGATATGTCACATGAAAAACGCAGGCGTCTTTATTGTGCTCGGCCTGTTTTCATCTTTCAGCCTCGCCGAAACAGTAGCGGGTACAAGAGAACTGCTGCTTGATAACGAACAGGTGGAAGTCGTGCGTTTGACCTATCCGGCGGGAACCGAGTCTGGCATGCACAGCCACAGGTATCCACACAGGGTCGCATACGTCGTCAAAGGCGGAACACTGGAACTGGTTCCCGAAGACCCGGCAAAGCCAGCCGAGGTACTGACTGTTCCTGACGGCAAGGTTCTTTTTCTTCCGGCCGCCACCCACAATGTAAGGAATGTCGGCACTACTGAAGTTGTTCTGGTCGAGACCGAAATAAAATAGTTCGGCCGGCTCGAGGTTCACATGTCCACTGACAAGAAAGAAAGCGACAGCTCGCCCGGCATGGATTCTCACAATCGCATGTCATATCGCGATGTCGCGATGCACAAGGTAATGTTGCAGGACGTCGTCAGGACCGATGCTTATCAAAGCGCAATAGAGGAGGTTGTCAGCCCCGGAAATTCAGTGCTCGATTTCGGCTGCGGCACCGGGATTCTTTCTATTTTCGCTGCGCGAGCGGGCGCTGCAACCGTGGTCGCGGTTGATCGCTCAATCTTTATAAAGAAAGCACAGGAAATAGCACTGGCCAACGGCTTTTCCAATATTGAGTTTTACCATGACGACCATCAGTCCCTCGAGCTGGCTGAAAAAGTTGATGTCATTGTCTCGGAGTGGATGGGGCACTGCCTTTTTTATGAAGCCATGCTGGAGCCACTAATTGCAGTCCGGGATCGCTTTCTGAAAGAAAACGGCGTGATGATCCCGGCAGAAGTCAGCCTCCATGCGGGTCTTGTTTGCGACAGGGAGCTACTGGAGGATTTGTCTTTTTTGCGGGAGAAGCCCTACGGTGTCGATTTTTCCGCGATAGCCGATGCACCCTTTCTGCAATCCGACCTGGTGACGCTGCAACCGGATAGCATATTGAAGAGCATTGCGCAGCTGGGCTCGATGGATATGCACACGATCAGGAGGGCTGACGGTCCGAGAGTGTTTTCGGGCAAGGTGTATCCCAGCAAGAAGTCGGAGATATACGCTCTGTGCGGTTGGTTCAGTTCCAGATTGTGCGAGGGCGTAAGCTTTGGCACTGGCCCAGGGGACCTGCCAACACACTGGGACCAGATTCTGTTCCCCCTGCCTGAACCTTTTGCCGTCGACCCTTCCCGCGAACTTACCATTACGCTCTCGCCCCTGACCGAACAGGTGGGCAAGGAGCAATACTGGTCATGGTCCGTAACCGACGGCGAAAAGACAGCGTCAGTCAACGAGTACCAACATCCGCAGAGAGAGCCCGTTGATCTGCCAAAAGGCAGGTTGCCGCCGCCCGGGCAGCCCGGATCGAGAGCCTGAATCCGCTTAACTACAAGTCAGTTCACCAGGAAATCCTTCGGGTCCGGAGCAAGCGTTTCCTCCCACCACTCCCTTTGGGTACCGGGCCAGTTCTGGGTAACACGACCGGTACTATTCTTGTACCAACTATTCACCGAGGGAACGCCCCACGCGCGCTGGCGGTTGAGCGCGTCAATTTTCAAGTTATAGCTGTCCATCACCTCTTTCCGGCACTCCAAGGCGCGATAGCCGCTTTCCAGCTGTAATTTGAGGCAACCCATGACGTAGCGAAGCTGGCACTCAACGAAAAAGATAATACTACTGCCGACGACAATGTTGGAGTTGGGGCCATAGAGACAATAAAAATTGGGAAATCCAGCGACGACGACTCCTTTAAATGCCCTTGGATCGCCACCCCAGTAGCTGTGGAGGTCAACACCATTGCGACCTATAACCTGCATGGGCACGAGGAATTCATCGGCCTTGAATCCCGTGCCATAGATGATGACATCCGCTGCGTGAAGTACGCCCTCTTCCGTGACGACCCCCTCCGCTACCACCCTGGCTATCCTGTCAGTGAGCAAATGCACATTGTCGCGCTTCATAGTCGATATCCAGGCCCCGTCATCGAGCACCGGCCTTTTACCCCCGGGCGGATAATCCGGGATCAATTTGGCGAGCAGTTCCGGGTCATCCCCCGCCTGCTCCTGGAGCGACTCGATCAGAGCGGTACGCAACATCTCATTGGCTGCACCAATAGTGCCCGCAGGCCCTGACCAGCCAGGTTCTGAATACATCAATGGGAGCAGACCATCCACCGCCAATGTGCGGAACAGGAAAAAGCGATACCAGCGTGAGTAGAACGGAACCTCCCGGAACAGCCAAAGTTCCTGCTCAGACATGGGCTGGTGATAGGTTTCGGTGGGCAGCAGCCAGGGCGCGGAGCGCTGGAATACCTTGAGTTCCCCACATTGTGGCGCAATCCTTGGCACAAACTGGGCGGCGCTGCAGCCGGTACCGATTACAATCACCCGTTTGCCCTCCAGGCTGTGCTCATGCTCCCAGCGCGCAGAGTGGAAAGCAATCCCTTCGAAGCTGTCCAGGCCTTCGATTGCAGGCATTTTCGGGCTGTTCAGCTGGCCGACAGCACTGATCACGGTGTCGGCGACGATGACTTCAGGGACGCCATGGCTTATCACCTCTACCGCCCATCGATGGTCCTTTTCATTGAAGCATGCGCGCTCCACCCGGGTGTTGAGGCGCACATGCTGGCGCAACCCATATTTGTCGACTATCCGATTGAAGTAGTCTTTCAGCTCGGCGCTACCTGAGTAATGCCCGGACCACTGAGGGTTAGGCTCAAGCATGTAGCTGTACAGGTGGTTGGCCGAGTCCACCTGGCAGCCGGGGTAGGTATTTTCATACCAGGTACCGGTCATTTCCGGATTTTTTTCCAACATCAGGAAGGCAATTCCCTCCTGCTGCAGTCGGATGGCGGCAAGGATGCCTGACATGCCGGTACCGATGATCAACACCCGAAAACCGGGAGCTATCGCGCTGGTATCGATATGCACTCGCCGTCCATCCTCCCCGTAGAGATCCAACTCCTCTCGAAGGAACGGCACTTCCTGGGGAGCCATGTCGGTACCGGTGATATAGTTCATGGCCGCAATGATATTCTCCGGGGCTGGCCTGGCAAGTTCCACGCAGCCGCCGTCCCGGTAATTTTTAAGGGCGTGGAATGCGAGTACGCGGGCCGTCTCGCGATCTTGCTCCGACAGGCCGTCCTCTTGCTCGGCAAACATGACAAAGTGCGGGCGCACTTTCGAGAAGTGTTCACAATTGCCATTGATGTGCATCAAAGCGGCCATCAGGGCCGGGATATGTGCCTGTGCAAGTGCGCTTTGAAGCTGTTCGTCGGATGCCGCGGAAAGGGGTATCTGCCAATTGATCATGTTTCGAACTCCAGTATGGGAGGAGCTGTTTGCTGACAGCGGAGCTTCAGCATATCGTGCCTCAAAGCCTGAGCAAAGGCATGTCCTGTACGGGCGTACGCCATGTTTGCCTCCGCTGTCGGTTTTTTCACTTTACTGAAGCTTGCCTTATGCTCCAGGAATGCAATAACCTGTCTCGGCTTTAGCGAATCATAAATAAACTCCCGCAAGACGCGCCAGAGCACCATGAGCTGCCACTGCACCGGATTTAAGGCCTGCACGCCGGGCTGAAGAGGCAGGCCGTACTGCCTGGAAATTAAACACCTGAAACTGACCGCCGAACAATTTCCGCTGCCGTGCTCACTGCAAAAGCGAGTGATGGAGCGCCATGGCGTAGACCTTGCCCAGGCCGACACTGACCTGGCAATGAACACCGATGAACTGCTGGCTTACCTGCGCATCATTGATTGCGACAGTTTCGCCCCGCTGCAGGCCATACTCGCTCATACGGAGGCGATCGGTGATCCCGCGGTCCCAAGCAAGGAGCACACGGCGATCCTGCGGTGGGTTGGTATGGCTATCAATCACTGGGAACAGCAATTTCCGATTGAAGAACCCCTCGCAGGGCAGTTGCGTCGGCTGAAGCCACTGGTGGCGGCCGTGGCTGTTACGGACCAAAGTTTTCTTACCCCCGGCGCACATCCGCTGCACCAATTGCTCGATACATTCCACCAGCTGGCAATTGGCTGGCAACCAAGCCTCGGTCGAGCCGGTCAGGCAGTCGAAGAACAGTTGCGCCAGATGATCGATACCGCGCTTACCTGGTTTCTTGCCCGCAGTACGGATCTGGCCGCTGTCGCCAGGGAGCTGGCAGCCAGCGCTGCCAGCGCCAGGGCGCGCAGCGGTAGAATGGCACAACGGCTGGTCGAGGCCGAAACCGGACGGCTCAGGCTCGCAGCAAGCAAGCGCAAGGCCGCGGCGATGATCAATGCCGCACTGGCGGAATTCCTGGCCCCACCCGCTATAGGGGAGTTCCTCAAGGGCCCCTGGTACGAAAGTGTTCAGCTCATCCTGCTGAAATTTGGTGAGACATCAAACGAGTGGGAGTGCGTGTCTCTCACCACGACCAGGTTACTGGCTTCAATGCAAAGCATCGCTCCGGGAGAGGAAGGTGGGGCCGGCAGGAGACAGATTGCATTTGAAATGATTTCCCACCTCCAGGACGATCTCAGGCGCTGGCATATCAGCGTCCGGCATGACAGCGAAGATCTTGGGAAGGCGATTGCACTGGTCGAGTCGCTTCACTCCAGGGTGCTGCGCCAGCAGGCGGTGGAGCTGGAGAGAGTTCCCCCGATTCTGCTGGAACAGGACAGGCGCGCGGACCAGTACTCGGGCAGCGCCCTGGAAAAAGTATATGAAGGCCAGTGGTTTCTGCTGGATATCGGCAAAGACACGCCAGTGCGCGCAACGCTGGCCGCGCGCATCGAGACTGAACAGCAATTGCTGTTTACCAACCAGGCTGGTGTCAAGGTCCTGCAACTGGGTTTTGCTGAATTCGACCGGATGATGACCCGGGAGAAAGTGAGGCAACTCGATAGCGGCGCAAGTTTCAGCCGCAGCCTGGCCCGCAGTGCGGGAATCGTGAGCCAGGAGGATCTGGATGAGGTAACCGGAGTCGCGGCCGAGCGAGCCCGACTGCTGGAAGAACAACAGCAAAAGGCGGAACAAGAGCGGGTGCGGTTTGAACGGGAAGAGGCCGAGAGGGCGCGGATTGAATTCGAGCGTTTACAGCGAGAACAGGAGAGACTCGACCAACTGCGGCGAGAGCAGGAGGAGGCCGAACGACGGCGAAAGGAACGGGAGGAGGCTGCCCGACTGCGGGAGGAGCAGACGGCGCTCGAGTATCAGCGACACGCGAGCGAGCTTTTGGAGTTGGAGCACCTTCAGCGGCAATGGGAGGAAGCTGCTCGCGGCTACCGCGATCACGCCGATATTCAGAGCGCGCAAACACCTTCCGGGCTGAAGCCTGATAACGAAGCTGCGCCCAGTGACTCGGAATTGACTTTACCCTGCGGCACCTGGCTGGGTTTTCGCGATGGCGACGAGGCAGTGCTCGCAAGACTCGCGGTATACGACCGTGCGCGAAATCACTACACCTTTGTGGACCGCTATGGCGTGAAATTACGCCAACTTGCCGGGCGCGAGCTATTATTGCTCTTCGCTCGCGGTTTGACTGATATTCTTGAAACCCGCCCTACATTCAGGGATGAGGTAAGGCGAACTCAAACGGGGTCAGGCAGTCAGGGCGGTGTCTGAAGCAAGCCAGGCTTGGATCGACTGGAGATAGAGTTATGCAGGAAGAAGCGCGCAAACAACCCCGGTTCCCGCTCAAGAACACCGTGTTTATCGAAATTGCATCGCCGGAATTTGGCAGTAACAGAGCCGGCGCTATCGCCAGGGGTACAACCCTGGATATTTCAAGAGACGGGATGCGGGTCAGGCTGGAGGAGGTTTTGCTGGTAGGGGCAATCCTGCAAGTGGCGGTGGAGTTGCCGGACGGGGCTGGAACACTCTACATGATTGGCGAGGTGAGGTGGTGTCGTCCCATTCCGGACTCTGAGCCCGAACCGGGCTGGTCTGCCGGCCTTGCCCTTCTCAATGCGCAGGATTCAGATATCGAAAACTGGGTGGCGTTGCTGGCGACCATCGAAAGCTGATCCGCCATGGCGAAATGTACATTCCCTCGAACCAGGCTTTCCCCCTTTGCCGCCGGGAAAAACCTGTTACAATGCGCCCGCTCAAAACCCAGGTTCCAGAGACGGCCCCCGCAGGGCAACTCCATAACCCTTCGGGTAGAGCGCAGGGCGGCCCCGTTTCTACCCTTCTGGATCCGCCGTTTTTGTCTAAAATTCAACGAGTTATGGCCGGAACAATACTCCGGCTCCGGGACGAGAAGAATCTCGCGGGAGTGAAATGATGCTGACTGCCAACAAACTGGAAAAATTCATGGAGCTGGAAGACAGCCTTCGCTCCGAGTACCAGTCAAAACTGGACGCCAAATCCGCAGAGCTGGAGCGTTGCCGCCAGGAGCTGACCGACCAGCGCACGCAACTGCAGGCCACTATAGACCGCCAGCTGCAGACGATTACCGACCTGTCCGAGAAAGCCACCACCACCCAGAATTTCGAGCAGCGCAACCGCGAGCTGAACAATCGCAGCGAAAATCTGCAGGAGGAAGTGGCAACCCTGAAGAAGCGCGTTAAATCCCTGCAGAAAGATCTGGCCGAGGAGCGCGAGAAAGTGAGCGCACTCACTCAGTTCGATGGGCCCAGAATGAAGAAAAACCTGGACGCCAGCAAGAAGAAGCTGGCTGAGAAAACCGCAGCGAATGAGGTATTGCAGAAATCCCTGAACAAGACCAAAGCGGAAAATGCCGACTTACAGCGCAAGGTTCAGGAACTGGAAGGCAAGCTGGCGGAACTCGACAGCGGCGAGAATACTGACGAAGAGGCAGCTGCATAGGCAATTACCCCTGGAATCGGCGAGCTACCGCAATTCGCCGACCTCGCCTCCCCTGGGGACCGCTTCACTTCCAGTTAAGCGCGGAAGGGTTGGCACCGACGCCGTTTCGGCCAGCGAGCATGTTCAACGCGAGGCCCGCGAATATCAGTGCCATCGCCAGCAATTTCCACCAGAGCATGGGCTCCGCCAACAGAATGGCCGATGCTGACATGCCAAAAACCGGCACCAGCAGCGCCCAGGGCGTTACGATCGACGCCGAATAGCGATTGAGCAACAGATTCCAGAGCCCGTAGCCAATCAGGGTATTGCCGATGCTCTGCCAAAGCACAGCGGCCCAGGTCATCCAACCGGGCTGCCGGATATTCTGGACCATGCCGTCGACTCCGTTGCAGTACCAGGCCATCAGGGCCAGGGGAGGCAAGGAAAACATCGAGGACCAGACGATGAAGCCCAGGATGTCGACTGCGCCGGCCTTTTTGACAACCATGTTGCCACAGGCCCAACTGGCGGCGGCCACCAGCGCTACCGCTACCCCGAGGCGAGTGGTTTGGCCGTCGGTGTGTAAAAAAATCAGCGCCAGGCCGGAAAAGGACAAGCACAGGGCCAGGACCTGCCTGGGTCTGACGGTCTCGCCCATAAACAGCAGCGCCAGCAACACGGTGAAAAACACCTGCATCTGCAGTATCAGCGAGGCCAGCCCCGGCGTAATGTTCTCCTGCATTACCCAATACAGCAGGCCAAACTGGCCAAAGCCGATGAACAGCCCATAACTGGCCAGGTTCGACCAGGACGTTTTGGGCCTGGGGAAAAAGAATACGAGGGGGAAAGCGACCAGCGCGAAGCGCAGCGCCGCAAACATGAATGGCTCAAGCTCATCCAGGCCATAACGAATGACGACAAAATTGGTGCCCCAGATGAATGTCACCAGGATAGCGACAAGCTGGTGGAAGAATTTCAATCTGAGTGCCGGGGCCCGCGCAATTCAGCCACCCCGGTTCCGGTGTGGCATAAACCCGGGAGATGCCTGGTTTACCTAGCCCCTGGAAATCCTCAACACCTGGCCTACCTGCAGCGAATCACCCGCATGCCGGTTGGTCCGGCGCAAGTTCTCCACGCTGGTGCCGTAGCGATTGGCTATACGCCAGAGCGTTTCGCCACGGCTGACACGGTGGGTAAATTCGCTCACCGCTGCAACCTCCTGGGCGGACGCACCTCGCGTCCCCGACGAGGGTATCTTCAAGGTCTGCCCCGCATGAATCAGGTTGCCGCGCAGGCCATTGGCGGCACGCAACTGGTTTATGGCAACGCCCGCCCTGCTGGCTATCCCGGAAAGCGTGTCACCCCTGCGGACCTTATAGGCCTGTGCCACGTTCCCCTGGGCCACGTTCCCCGCGGCCACATAGCTCTCGCGGGTACCGGAATTGGCTGCGATCCTGGTCTCCGTATTTTTGCTGAAGACGGCCACGTGATAGTGGGGTGGGTAGCGTTCCCGGGTAACGTCGACAGCACCCTGCTTCTCCAGGGATAGCAGGGTGCGCTCAAGCCACTCCCGGCACTTCCCCGTGCGCGGGATTCGCAGGTCCACCGCCATGCCTGATGGGTGAACCGAGCGGGCTACGGAATTGCTGGGCTGGCGATCCCTGGGCCTCAGCAGGCTGGTTACCGTTAGTTTCTCGCCACAGCTGTAATGGTATTGCTGACTGAGCCGGCCCAGAAACGCCCTGGTCGCGGGAACGGCGTAAGGATAGGAGACGTCGTGCAACACCAGGTGCGGGCCGGGATTTACCCTTTCCAGGTGCCCGGGCTTGATGTAGTTCTGTACCGAGCGCGCGTTGTCGACGAAGGCGTAGCCGTAGCCCACGGCAGCGCGATATTGCTTGTTTATGGATGCGGCTGAGCCCTTCAGGGTTTGCGCCTGGACCCCTCCCCCAAACAGCAATGAGACCAGAATCAGTTTGCTTATGATCAGGTTTCTCACGTCGTGCCCCCCAATTGTGCTGGCTCGTGTTATTCGAGTTCTAAATACCGGGCGGTTGTGCCACATCCCGGGCGTACTGCCTTCTAATATTCGAGTAAAATGTCATTATTACCCAGTAATGTGTTGAATCTATTAGCAATAGTTTCAGATTTCAACTCTTTTTTGCGCAAATGGCGGATTTCTTGATCGCACGACCGGCTAGCCCAGAGGCGTGGAGGGCTAGAACCACCGCCTTTCGCTTGACCCTCAAGATTTCCGGCGATGAATTGCACTGCGAGGAAACGACCTTCCTCGACATTTATGGCCGGCACTTCGAGCCTACGGACGGCAGTGCACCGCGCTCAAGGCGGCCTGGCGGGGTGTAGGCAGCCCCGATTTCACCGAAAGCGAATCCTGATCAAAACCGGGTTTTGTAAATAACCTTTAATATACAACGAGTTAAAAAAATTCTACCACCACGGGGCAGGCCGCCACGCTTGACATTGGGTTCTCGGGTGATATTGTTTCCGACCCCGCTTTTCCCACGCCAACAATGCTCGTCACCGGTAGCAGATCGTGGCACGAATTCTGCAGGATGAGCCATGTCCAGCGCGAAGGGTTTGGAGGGGCCGGGTAAGCCGGCGGTTTGTCAGCACACCACTTAACGAGTTGAAAGCATGAAGAACAGAAGAATCGACGGCAGAATCGGGTTTCCGGAGAAGCAGGGCCTGTATGACCCGGCCCTTGAAAAAGATTCCTGTGGTGTTGGCTTTGTTGCTCACGTCAAGGGCGTGGCCAGTCATGAAATCCTGACTGACGCAAACCTTATCAATGCCAGGATGGATCACCGCGGCGGCTGCGGTTTCGAACAAAATACCGGAGATGGCGCCGGTATCATGACGGCCATTCCACACAAGTTTGTCACCAGGATCGCTAAAGAACTTGGCATTACATTGCCGGAGCCCGGCGCCTACACCATCGGCAACCTCTTCCTGCCGCAGGATGCGGTCAAACGGGCCGACCTGAAAGCCAGCCTGGCCGCCGCCCTGACCGAGCAGGGACTCACTCCGCTTGGCTTTCGGGAAGTACCCGTCCGGCCCGGGGAGGCTGATATAGGTCCGGCCGCCCTTGCGGCCATGCCCTTCATTGAACAGGTGATCGTCGGCGGCGGGACGCCCGGCGACCACAGCCTCGACCACGGGCTCTACGTGGCCAGGAAGAAGTTTATCCGCGGTGCAAAAAGCAAATACCCAGAAGACCTGGTGTATGTATGCAGCCTGAATTCGAGAATTCTGGTCTATAAAGGCATGTTGACGCCGAACCAGCTCTTTCCGTTCTACCCCGACCTGGAAGATGCGGACTACGAGAGCCACTTCGCAATGGTGCACTCGCGCTTTTCAACCAACACGTTCCCCTCCTGGGACCGGGCTCAACCCAATCGATTCATGAGCCATAACGGTGAAATCAATACCCTGCGCGGCAACAAGAACTGGATGACCGCGCGGCAGGGCGTGGCCGCGAGCGACAGGTTCGGCGAGAAGATCAAGGATCTTTTCCCCATTGTGGAGCCCGGCTTCTCTGATTCGGGAACCTTTGACAATGTGCTGGAGTTCCTCCTGATGTCAGGCAGAACCCTGCAGGAATCGATCATGATGATGATTCCCGAGGCCTGGCAGTCCGATGTCAATATGCCGCAGGAAAAGCGTGACTTCTACGAATATCACTCGGCCCTGATGGAGCCCTGGGACGGCCCCGCTTCGATCGCCTTCACCGATGGCCACTACATCGGTGCGGTGCTGGACCGCAACGGCCTGCGGCCCTCCCGCTATTACCTGACACACGATGACAAGGTCATCATGGCCTCCGAAGTTGGCGTATTGCCGGTTGCACCCGAAAACGTCAGGGAAAAGGGCAGGCTCCAGCCCGGGAAAATGTTCCTTGTCGATTTCTTCGCCGGGCGACTCATACCCGACGCAGAGCTGAAGATGGAATTCGCCACGAAAAGACCGTATGGCAAGTGGCTGAAGGAACAGAAACTGGAACTCGCCGACCTGCCGCCGGATCACGCGGACCTGCGCTACGAGCCCGAAACCCTGGTACAGCGCATGCAGGCCTTCGGCTATACCGTCGAAACCATGCAGTTCATGTTACTGCCCATGGTGAGTGAAGCCCGGGACCCGCTCGGCTCGATGGGCAATGACAGCGCGCTGGCTTGCCTGTCCGACAAGTCACGCATAATTTACGATTACTTCAAGCAGCTGTTCGCGCAAATCACCAACCCTCCGATCGACTCGATCCGCGAGGAAGTGGTCATGTCTCTCACCTGTTTTGTCGGGCCCGAGAAGAATTTGCTGGAAACCACCCCGGAACACGTCCATCGGCTGGAGTTACACCACCCGGT
>CAYTDW010000006.1:0-16381 GCA_964436585.1 uncultured Halioglobus sp.
AGCCCCAGGAAGATGATAACGGTATAGGCTAATCGCTGCGCTGCGTTGTATTTGTTTCTTACCGGAGAAGTTCTGCTTATTCGCAGGTTGTGCAATAATACTTTCCATGCATCAGAAAAAGCATTTTTCCGTGGTATTATATGTTTCCATTCTTTTGATATGATAAGATAGGTCACATATATCAGTCCATTGAGCATGAAAAGCCACATGAATGTAAAATGAAGGCTCATGCCTTCTGCAAGCGCCAGGATACAGCAACAAACTGCACAGCAACAATGAGCATGACGCTGTCCGAGCTCCTGCAACAGCAACCCGATGCCGACACCCTGGCATTGTGGCTGAGAAAAATTCCCTATGCATCCTACCTGGGTATACAGGCACGCATCGAGCACGGCGATATCCTGTTCGTATTGCCCGCCGAGCGTAAACTGATCGGCAACCCTACCCTGCCGGCCATACACGGCGGCGTGGTCGGCGCGTTCATGGAACAGGCAGGAGCCCTGCACCTGCTGGCGAAGATGGAAGACCCGGTGCTTCCGAAATTAATCAATTTTTCTCTGGACTACCTGCGGCCGGCTCGGCTGCGTGATACCTTCGCACGCTGCGTCCTGACCAGGCAGGGAAAACAGGTAGCCAATGTCAGTATCACTGCGTGGCAGGAGCATGCGGATACGCCGGTGGCGATAGCGCGCGCCCATTTCCTGGTCCCGGGCAGCGACTGATCAGCCTCGCGTTGGGAGCGGGTGTTTTTCCTTGAGTTTTTCCAGAACCCTGACAAAGGTTTGGGACTCCTGGGCGCCGGGTACCGGAAAGCTGTGATTGAAATAGAACATGGGCACGGCGTGTACTTCCTTGTCCAACCAATAGGCCTGCTCACGGCGCACTTCCTCCGCGTAGCGCCCCGACTCCAGGACATCCAGTGCCTGCCCCTGATCAAGGCCCGCGCGACCGGCAATCAGGGCCAGCATGTTCTTGTCCCCGACATTTTCTCGCCGACTGAAAAAGGCTTCGAAAAGTGCCAGTTTGAGCTCTGTTTGTTTGCCACTGTGTGCGGCCCAGTGCAGTAACTGGTGGGCGAGGAACGTATTGTACATTCGCATACCATCGAAATAATCAAAACTGAAACCTAGGGACGCGCCAAGTTCCGTGAGGCGCGACCTCGCCCCCCGACTCTGCTCCGGGGTAGTGCCATATTTGAGCGCGATATGCTCGCGCAAGTCCTGTCCCTCGGCAGGCATTTTGGGATTGAGCTCCAATGGCTGCCAGTGAATATCCACTGTAAAGCTGCCTTCCATTTGCGCCAGCGCCCGCTGCAGTTGCTTGTAGCCGATAATGCACCACGGGCAGACAACATCGGAGATTATGTCTATACGCAGTGGTAGTGTCGATTGCTGTGTCAGCATGGTGTGTCCTGGTTAGTTCTGTTCATTGGTAGGTTAAATATATATCTATGCCTGTATATATAGAATTATTGTTGTAGATACTAATGGTGCAGGCATGCACCGTGGATAAGCCCGTAAACTTCATATATAACAGAACCATATGGCAATGATAAGTACCAGGCAAAAGCCTGAGGCTGGGGTTGAAAAGCCGTGTCGATGTGCTGGATGAAATGGCTTTCCTTGTTGACAGAATTATGACCGAAATCAGCCACCCTTTTTTTCCACAGGATAAGCCAGTCCGGGATCAGCGCTTATGCAGGGTTTTATCACTGGGGGCTGCAGCTTGAAGCCCCTGATTTTTTTATTGTATATGGCCTGTAGATAGCTTGTGCGTATGTTGATGGAGCTGTGTGACAAGTGCTTATAGCGTGTGGATAATCCTGTGTCACTTGCCAATACAAAAGCTGGAAAATATCCGCCCGAGCAGTTCATCGCTACTGACCGCGCCGGTAATCTCGCCCAGGCTGAGCTGGCTCAGGCGCAGATCCTCTGCCAGTAATTCGCCAGCCCCCGACTCCAGCAATTGCTCCTGTCCCGCCCGCAGCAAGCCGGCGGCGGCCTCAAGCGCCTGTAGGTGCCGCCGTCGCGCGCTGAAGTTGCCCTCATTCAGGTTTTGAAAACCCATGCAGGCTTTCAGGTGCTGCCTGTGAAGATCCATGCCGTTGCCAGTTTTGGCCGACAATATCACCACGGCGTTTTCGCCGTTGTCATGTAACCGGGGGGTGTGACCAGAGAGGTCGCACTTGTTGTGAATGATCGTGACGGGAATATCCCTGCCCAGGTGAAGTTTGCGTTGCGGCCAGATACGGTCGGGGTGATCGCTGGTATCCGGGTCACTGTCGTCTACGACCAGCAGGATCCTGTCTGCCGAGTTCATCTCCTGCCAGGCTCGGCGAATGCCTTCCTGCTCCACTTCATCCTGGCTTTCCCGCAAACCGGCTGTATCAACGATGTGCAGCGGCATCCCGTCAATCTGGATATGTTCGCGCAATACATCCCGGGTTGTGCCCGGGATCGCTGTGACAATGGCACTATCTCCCCCAGACAGGGCGTTCAAAAGGCTGGATTTCCCCGCATTGGGTTTCCCCGCGATAACCAGCTTCATGCCCTCGCGCATCAGGCTGCCCTGGCGGGCCTGGCGCAATACTTCCTCCAATTGCTCTATGATGTCGCCGAGACGTTGTCCTACCTGCCCTTCCTGGATGAAATCGATCTCCTCCTCAGGAAAATCAATCGCCGCTTCGACATAGACCCGAAGGCTCGTGACCATGGCAATGAGCTCGTCTATCCTGCGTGAGAATTCTCCCTGCAGCGAGCGGGTGGCGTTGAGTGCTGCCTGTTGCGTGCTGCTGTTGATGAGGTCGGCAATTGCCTCAGCCTGGGCCAGGTCGATCTTTTCGTTGAGGTAGGCGCGCTGGGAAAACTCACCGGGCCGTGCCAGGCGAGCGCCCAGCAGGCAAACTTCCTGCAACAACAGGTCGAGAATCACCGGGCCGCCATGTGCCTGCAACTCGACGACATCCTCGCCGGTAAAAGAGTAGGGTCCCGGGAAGAGTAGCGCTATACCGGAATCCAGCGTCTTTCCGGCGCTGTTGTGAAACGCACTGAAATGGGCGTGGCGCGGAATCAGATCGAGGCGGGTAAGCGCTTTACCTACGAGTTCTGCCCGCGGCCCCGAAATGCGGATGATGCCCACGCCGCCCCGTCCTGGGGCGGTCGCGATAGCGGCTATCGTGTCCTGATCGATCAGGATTTCACAGCCCCGGATTCAATTTGCTTTGTGATGACGTACTGTTGTGCCATTGACAGCAGGTTGTTGACCACCCAGTACAGCACCAGGCCCGCGGGGAACCAGAGAAAGAAAACGGTAAAGACAATGGGCATCCACTTCATAATTTTCGCCTGCATGGGGTCAGGGGGAGGCGGGTTGAGCATTTGCATGAAGAACATGCTCGCGCCCATCATCAGGGGTAGCACAAAGTAGGGGTCCATGACCGACAGATCATCGATCCACAGGATAAAGGGCGCCTGGCGCAGCTCCACGCTTTCCATCAACACCCAGTAAAGTGCAATGAACACCGGCATCTGTACCAGGATCGGCAGGCAGCCACCCATGGGGTTGATCTTCTCCTTGCGATAGAGCTCCATCATGGCCTGGGATTGCTTTTGCTTGTCGTCAGCGTATTGCTCGCGAATTTCCACCATTTTGGGCTGGACTCGCCGCATGTTTGCCATGGACCGATAGCTCGTGGCAGAGAGCTTGAAAAAGGCGGCCTTGACGGTGACTGTCAGCAGAATAATTGCCACTCCCCAGTTGCCGACAAAGGAGTATATTTTTGTCAGCAACCAGAACAGTGGCTGGGCGATCCACCACAGCCAGCCGTAGTCGACGCTGAGCTCCAGGTAGGGCGATATTTCCTTGAGCCGGTACTGGTCTTTGGGGCCGGCGAAGAAATCTGCTCCGACTTCCCCGCGTTGGCCAGGTTCTACCACCAGGGCCGGGCTGGTGAAACCCGCTATGTTGAAGCCCGTATCAGTAACTCTTGTGCTGAAGGTGTGGGATTGTGCGGGATTTGGAATCCAGGCGCTGAGGAAGTAATGCTGGATCATGGCTATCCAGCCTCCCGGTAGAATTGCTTTGAAGGGCTCCTCTGCCATTTCCTCGAATGTAAACTTGGTAAAGTGTTCATCTGGTTGTGTGAGAGCGGCTCCGAGAAAGGGATTGAGTCCCATCCCGCCGGGAGCGGTGGAGCTAGTGGGGCTGTTGTCCCGTTTCAGCTGGCCGAAGAGATTGGCTTGCCATCGGTCGCCGCTGCCGTTCTCCACCAGATAGTCGACGCTGACCAGGTAGTCGCCGCGCACCAGGGAAAAACGCTTGGTGATTTTTACGCCGGATTCGTCCTGCCACAGCAGGTCCACCACCAGTTCATCTTTACCCTCCGGCATCCTGTAGATGGAAGTCGCAGTGGTATAGATGGGTCGGTTGTCCTTGTCGATTCCGTTGGCGCCGATCAGGCCACTCTGGGCTATGTAAGTACGCGTGTCGTTGCGTTCCAGCAGGATAAAGGGAACATCGGGTTTTGCCAGTTCCGCCGGAAATTTGGGGAGAGCCAGTTCGACTATATCGCCACCGGCAAGGTCAATGGCCAACTGGAGCACATCGGTGTGTACCTGGATAATCCGCGCATCGCCGGCGTCATTTTTGGCCGGAGCTGCGGCCGCAGGTGTTGATTCGGCGATGGAGGGCAGATCATCAGACGGCATGGCCGGTTGTGGTGAGCCTGCTGCCGGGAGGTCCGTTGTCGATGTGGCCGGGTCAGCGGAAAGGCGGACATTTTCCACGGATGCGGCGGTGGTTCTGGCGTCTTTAAAATCCACCCACTTGGTCAGTAGCATGAACGACAGGACGGCTATGGCGCCAATGAGCAATGAGCGTTGCAGATCCATAATGTTAACTTTTGTCTAGTGTGAGTGCGGGCAGGGTGGAACGGGATCGAACCCGCCCTCATGCCACGGATGGCACTTACCCAGTCGGCGCAGGATAAGGTAGCAGCCCCTGATAACCCCATGGCTGGCGATAGCTTCCCTGGCATAGCTCGAACAGCTGGGATAGAAACGGCAGTTGTTGCCCATGAAAGGACTCAGGCAGGCCTTGTAGCAATCGATAAAAAAGATGAACAAGCGACGCATTGGCGGTCCCGGCTGGTGTTCTATTCTGGCTTGGGGATAAGCTGGCACAGCTTCTGCCACTGCCGCAGCAATATAGAGGATAGTTCTGCATTATCCAACTGATCTATCCCCGGGCGAGCCAGCAATACAACGTCCATGGCTGGTTCGCTGGCTGGCAATGTGCGGAAAAACTCCCGCGCTATCCGCTTGATGCGGTTGCGTTGTGCCGCAAGGCGGACACTTTTTTTGGCTATTACCAAACCCAGGCGATGCCCGGGTCCTAGGTTCCGGGTCGCCAGAAATAACAGGTATTTGTGCGATGCTTTTGCTTGCGCGTTCTCGAAAACCCGACTGTAGTCACCGGCGTTGAGCAAGCGCTTGGATTTGGGAAAACGCTCGTCAGGCGCCCTGTCTCTCACCCGCTAGGGTTACCCGGGTTAGAGTGCCAGGCGCTTGCGGCCCCGGGCACGGCGCCGGTTCAGTACCTGGCGGCCGCCTTTGGTCGCCATGCGCGCACGGAAGCCGTGGGTGCGGGCGCGTTTGAGTACGCTGGGCTGAAATGTTCTTTTCATAGCACTGTTCCAGAGTGGTTGTGAGCCGGGGGCTACGTTTTGGCCCGGGGGCCCAGCTGTAGACGTTGACCGGAAAAAAGGTGGGGTATTCTAGTGAAACGCGGTGCTTAATTCAATCGCGATGACGGTAATATTACCCGCTGACAAAACCGCCGCGCCGCCGCGTCGGGTGACGCGAATAGCGGCGTCTGGACAGCGGTTTTGCGACCTGGCGCAGAAGCCAGTCGCGGCGTGGCCTGGCGCCTTCAGCCCACATTTTCCCCCGAAGATATTCACAGCTTATGCACAGAAAAATGCATCCCCACCCAGGCCCCACAGGGCCGCTCAGAAAACGAACAAAACAAGTCTATCTTGTTGATTTTATGAGAAAATAAATTTTTGCGTCGGGCGCTTATTTTTGTGGATAACTCTCTCACAGGCGCGTATTATTCGCCCACTGGAAGGGCAATAATTACCAGTATCGAACAAGCTTCGAACCATTCACTTTTGCAGAGATTGCCCGGTCTGGTGACCGGCATAGAGGGGACTATTTTGCCTGAAGTAGTGTGGCAGCAGTGCGTCGATCGGCTGCAGGACGAATTACCATCGCAACAGTTCAATACCTGGATAAGGCCACTACAGGCGAGCACCGAGGGCCGCAGCCTGACGCTCCTGGCCCCCAACCGCTTTATCAAGGACTTCGTATCCGACAAGTTCGCCGAGCGCATAACCGAGCTGGTGCGGGAACTGGGGCGAGATAGTGTAGCAAGTGTCGTGGTCCAGATCGGTGTGGCCGGCACTCGGAGCGAACCATCCCTACAGGACGCGTCGGCTGTCGGGACGCAGCCCGCTGCGAGACGTCCGGCAGGTATCGGGTATTCCCCGGGCATGCAGCCGGCTATCTCCGGCCAGGCTACATCAGGCCTGGCCGGGCCTGGCAGGGCCACCAACGGCAGCCGCCCGGCCGCGGATAACTACGCTTTCGGATCCGGCCAGCCCAGGACCGAAGTCCTGCGCAAAGTGGAGGTGGCGGGTTCGCTGCAACACCAGCACCACCTTGTTGAGAACTATACCTTCGACAATTTCATCGAGGGCAAGTCGAACCAGCTGGCGCTTGCCGCGGCGAAACAGGTGGCACAGAATCCGGGCGACTCCTACAACCCACTGTTCCTGTATGGCGGCGTCGGTCTCGGCAAGACCCACCTGATGCATGCTGTGGGCAACGCCCTGAAGCAGGAGAACCCGCAGGCCAGGGTGGTTTACCTGCATTCAGAGCGTTTTGTGGCGGATATGGTCAAGGCCATTCAGCTCAACGCCATCAGCGATTTCAAGCGCTATTACCGATCAGTGGACGCGTTGCTCATTGACGATATCCAGTTCTTCGCGAAGAAGGACCGCTCCCAGGAGGAGTTTTTCCATACGTTCAACGCCTTGCTGGAAGGCGGACAGCAGATGATCCTCACCTGCGATCGCTATCCAAAAGAAATAGACGGCCTCGAAGAGCGGCTGAAGTCCCGCTTCGGCTGGGGGCTTACCGTGGCTGTGGAGCCGCCGGAACTGGAAACACGGGTTGCGATCCTGATGAAAAAAGCTACTCAGGCGCGCATCGACCTGCCACCGGACGCGGCCTTTTTCATAGCCCAGCGCATTCGTTCAAATGTGCGGGAGTTAGAGGGCGCTTTGAAGAGAGTGATAGCGAGTGCACACTTCATAGGCAAACCCATCGATGTTGACCTGGTGAAGGACAGCCTTAAGGATTTGCTGGCCCTGCAGGACAAGCAGGTCAGCCTCGACAACATCCAGCGCACGGTGGCGGAATATTACAAGATCAAGGTAGCGGACCTGATGTCGCGCCGGCGCAGCCGGTCTGTGGCCCGCCCGCGGCAGGTGGCCATGGCACTGGCGAAGGAGTTGACCAATCACAGCCTGCCGGAAATTGGTGACAGTTTTGGTGGCAGGGACCACACGACAGTGCTGCACGGATGCCGCAAAATCAAGGAACTTCGCGAATCTAACTCCGATATTAGCGAAGATTACAAAAACCTGTTGCGATCGCTCACAACTTGATAATCTTCGACATCGGCGGATAGTCGTCTCGATTTGCACGTGTCCCCGGCCTCCCCGACCGGACCCCGGGCGACCGGGGGCTATCAGAATAAATGCCATCTTTGGGAAGGAAAAAGAGTTATATGAAGTTCACGATTGCGCGGGAAGCCTTGCTCAAACCATTGAATCTCGTGGCCGGCGTGGTCGAGCGCAGGCAGACCCTGCCTATCCTGGCAAATGTGTTGATGGTGCTGAACGAGGATCGGCTGGCGCTGACGGGAACCGACCTGGAGGTCGAGCTGGTGGGCCGGGTGCAACTGGCGAAACCCGGCGACTCCGGCGAGGTCACCGTTCCTGCCCGCAAACTGGTGGATATCTGCAAATCTCTGCCCGAGGGCTCTGAGATTGAGTTCACCGCCCAGGACAGCAAGGTCACCGTGAAATCCGGCCGCAGCCGCTTTACCCTCGCGACGCTTCCCGCCAGGGAGTTCCCCAACGTCGAGGACGGTTTGGGAACCCACCAGTTCACGGTGAAGCAGGGGCAGCTCAAGCGCCTCATCGACCGCACCGGTTTCGCCATGGCCCAGCAGGATGTACGTTACTACCTGAACGGCATGTTATGGGAGATCAAGGGCAAGCAAATGCGGGTGGTCGCCACCGATGGCCACCGGCTGGCTCTGTGTACGCTCCCGGGGAAGATCGAGGCGGGTGACGACACCCAGGTGATACTGCCCCGCAAGGGGGTGCTCGAACTTGCCCGGCTGCTGCTGGAGGACGCTGCAGACATCGCCATCGTTATCGGTAACAACCATATTCGTGCGACTACCAGTGACTTCACCTTCACGTCAAAGCTCGTGGACGGTAAGTTTCCCGACTACCAACGCGTGCTGCCCCGCGCCCCGGATAAAATTTTGCTGGGGTCGCGGCTGGAACTGCGCCAGGCCTTTACCCGCGCGGCCATCCTGTCCAATGAAAAGTACCGCGGCGTGCGGCTGAAATTGACCAAGGGCAGCCTGAATATCGTTGCCAATAACCCCGAGCAGGAAGAGGCGGAGGAGGCGGTGCCGGTGGAATACCAGGGCGATTCCCTGGAGGTTGGCTTCAATGTCAGCTACCTGCTTGATGTGCTGGGTGTTTTGAGCGGGGAGAATGTGAAGCTCTCCCTGTCGGATCCCAATAGCAGCGCCCTGCTGGAGGAGTCCGATGCCGGTGATTCCGTCTACGTCGTCATGCCCATGCGCCTCTAGCTCAGGCGCCGCATTCCACCCTGGAGCGGGCATTTTCTTTTTGACAGGCCGCGAGGCCTGATACTACCGGCCCCGTGTGTCGCTAACCCGCCTCAACATCAATCACGTCAGGAACCTGAAACAGGTAAGGCTGCAGAGTCTGGCACAGGTAAACGTGTTTTTCGGGCCCAATGGCAGCGGCAAGACCAGCGTACTTGAGGCGGTCCATTTGCTTGGCATGGCCCGCTCCTTTCGCGGCAACAGCATAAAATCCCTCATAACCCACGGCCAGCCCAGTTGCATCGCTTTTGGTATGGCCAGTTACCCGGGTGAAGCCGGGTCCGGCGTCAGCCTGGGCGTACAGCGCAGCGCCGCGGGCGAGGCGCTGATCAAGGTAGCCGGCAGCCCCGTCAAGTCTGTGGCCAAGCTGGTCGAGTACCTGCCGCTGCAGGTAATTAACGCGGATAGCTTCGAGTTGTTGACGGGCGCCCCGGGTGCGCGAAGGCAATACCTGGATTGGGGCGTGTTCCACGTGGAACAGCGCTTTCTGGAGCAATGGCAGCGATTCCAGCGTTGTATAAAACAGCGCAATAAGTTGCTGCGGCATGGTAAAATTCGCAACGAGGAATTGGCGGTTTGGACCCGGGATCTGGCGCTATCCGGCGCCGCCATCGGGGAGTACCGCCGGGCCTACTTCAAGCTGTTGGTACCGCGATTTAGGGCGATTATGAGCCGGCTCCTGCCTGCCCTTGGTGACGGATTGGAGTTGCGCTACCACCAGGGCTGGGACAGGCACTCGACCTACGAAGCCGCACTTGAGGCCAGTGTGGCCGCGGACATCGAGCAGGGCTACACCCACGTAGGCCCCCAGCGAGCGGATGTCAGGGTATTGATTGATGGCCGGGTGGCAGCGGACACCCTGTCCAGGGGCCAGCAAAAGCTGGTGGTGTGCGGCTTGAAGCTGGCCCAGGGCCAGCTGATGTCGGAGCAGGGCAGGGGCCGCTGTACCTACCTGGTGGATGATTTGCCCTCTGAGCTCGATCTCGAGCACAGCAGGCAGGTTTGCGAGTTGCTGGCCTCAATGAAGGCCCAGGTTTTTATCACCTGTGTGGATCGTGCGGACATTGCCTCGGTCTGGCCCGATAACAGTTCCGCAATAGCCATGTTCCACGTGGAACAGGGTGTAGTTAAGCCCGTCGGTGGGGCGGCTGTTTGATGGGCTCCCTCGATGGAGCCGGGTTATATAAATAGAAGCAGTATCGAGAGTTGAGCTATGAGTGAAGGCGAACATAACTACGATTCATCCAGTATCAAGGTGCTCAAGGGCCTGGATGCCGTACGCAAACGCCCGGGCATGTACATCGGGGATACGGACGATGGAACCGGCCTGCACCATATGGTGTTCGAGCTGGTAGATAACTCTATCGATGAATCGCTGGCGGGACATTGTAGCGAGATCTCCGTGGTGATCCATCCGGACGAGTCGGTCACGGTGTCCGATAATGGCCGGGGTATTCCAACGGAAATGCACGAGGAGGGCGTCTCGGCGGCAGAGGTCATCATGACCGTGCTGCACGCCGGCGGCAAGTTCGACGACAACACCTACAAAGTGTCCGGTGGCCTGCACGGCGTAGGGGTATCAGTGGTGAACGCCCTTTCCGAGGAACTGGTCCTCACCATTCGTCGCGAAGGCAAGCTGTTTGAGCAGGTCTACCGCCACGGTGTGCCCGATGCGCCCCTGGGGGAAATCGGGGTTACCGAGGTTACTGGCACAACGGTGCGCTTCAGGCCCTCGCCGGGGACTTTTACAAATATTAAGTTCCATTTTGATCAGCTGGCCAAGCGCCTGCGGGAGCTCGCCTTTCTGAACTCCGGTGTGCGCATCGTCCTGAAAGATGAGCGCAGTGGAAAAGAAGAGATTTATCAATACGATGGAGGCCTCAAAGCTTTTGTCAACTACCTTAATCTCAATAAGACACCGGTGAACCGCCCGTTTTACTTCCAATATGACACTGACGATGGCATCGGGGTCGAAATCGCCCTGCAGTGGAACGACTCCTTCCAGGAGAATATTTTCTGTTATACCAATAACATCCCCCAGCGGGATGGTGGGACGCACTTGGCGGGCTTCCGGGCCGCCCTCACCCGCAGCCTGAACTCCTACATAGAGAAAGAAGGCCTGGCGAAAAAAGCCAAGGTCAACACTACCGGGGATGATGCCCGGGAGGGCCTCACCGCGATTATCTCGGTAAAGGTGCCGGATCCCAAATTCTCCTCCCAGACCAAGGACAAGCTGGTGTCCTCCGAGGTGAAAACCGCGGTAGAGCAGACCATGAACGCCCAATTCAACGACTACCTGCTGGAAAACCCGGCCGAGGCGAAGGCCGTGGTAGGCAAAATGCTGGATGCCGCCCGGGCCAGGGAAGCCGCCCGCAAGGCGCGGGAGATGACCCGGCGCAAGGGCGCTCTGGATATCGCCGGACTGCCGGGCAAGCTGGCGGACTGCCAGGAGAAGGACCCGGCCCTGTCGGAGCTGTACCTGGTGGAGGGCGACTCGGCCGGTGGTTCAGCCAAACAGGGCAGGAACCGAAAATTCCAGGCAATCCTGCCCCTGAAGGGCAAAATCCTCAACGTGGAGAAAGCCCGTTTCGACAAGATGCTGGGCTCAGCCGAAGTTGGCACCATCGTTACCGCCCTGGGCTGTGGCATCGGCAAAGAAGAATTCAACGCCGACAGACTGCGCTACCACAGCATCATTATCATGACCGACGCGGACGTGGACGGCTCTCATATTCGCACCCTTCTGCTCACATTCTTTTTCCGGCAGATGCGCGAGTTGATCGAGCGCGGGCACATTTTTATTGCCCAACCCCCCCTGTACAAAATCGCCAAGGGCAAGCAACACCAGTACCTGAAAGATGACGAGGCGCTGAACCAGTACCTGACACAGGGCGCCCTCGAGGGTGCCTCGATCTACGTGAACCCGGATGCCCCGCCGATTTCCGGCAGTGGCCTCGAGGAGTTGGTGTCTCAGTTTCGCTCGGTCGCTGCAACCATCAACCGCCTGAGCCGCCTGTATACCGCCGAGGTCCTCTGGGAGATGGTCTACGGCGATGCCCTGGCGGTGGAGCAAATGCGGGATGAGCAAGCGGTCACCCGCTTCTGCGCGCAACTTGGTGAGCGCTTGCTGACCGTGGCAGCCAAGGGTAGCGCCTACACCGTGGTTGTGCGCAAGGACCAGGAGCGCCAGCTGTATTTCCCGGTAGTCAAGCTGCTGGCTCACGGGGTCGAGTCGGAAACCCAGTACCACCAGGAGTTCTTTGCCTCCGGCGAGTACCGCTCCCTGGTGGCGCTGGGGGCGACGATCAACACCCTGGTCGATGAAGACGGCTATTTCCAGCGCGGCGACAAGACCCTCGCTACCCGCCGTTTTGCCGACGGCCTGGAATGGCTCATGGCCGAGGCGCGCAAGGGCTACAGCATCCAGCGCTACAAGGGTCTGGGTGAAATGAACCCGGAGCAGCTGTGGGAAACCACCATGGATCCGGAGGTGCGGCGCATGCTCAAGGTGACTATTGAGGATGCCGTCGCCGCCGACCAGATATTTACCACACTGATGGGCGACCATGTGGAGCCGCGCCGGCTGTTTATCGAGGATAACGCCCTGTCGGTGGCGAACCTCGATGTCTAGCGGTGACCTGAGCGGCTCGCACCCTAGCTGACCGGCGTCAGCCTTGCGGGTGCGGTGGGCTGCTCCACCGGCAGGGCAGCGCCGGCTTCAGTGCCGCCTGCTGTTTCCAGGCGGTCGTTCTCGATGTCGGCGTGAATCGGTTCCAGCGCGGACATTTCCTTGTTAGCCTTTGTCGACAACTGCTGGAAGCGCTCGATCTTGCCGTACAGCCCCTGTTGGCCAGCCAGGCCTCGCACCGTGTCGTTATAGTGATTGTTGGCCGCTTTCAGCGTATTGCCCAGCTTGTGCAGGCGCTCTGCCACCAGACATACCTGGTTATAGATCTCCCCTGCCCTGCTGCTGATCTCCCGCGCTTCCCGGTTACTCTGTTCGATCATCCACAGGTTGGCAACGGTCCTCAGGATCGGCATCAGCGTGGTGTGGGACACCATGATGACGCCCTTTTTATAGCCGTAATTGAACAGGTCCTTGTTGTGCTTCATCGCCTCGATATAGGCGGGTTCGACAGGCATGAACATCAACACGAAATCCGGGCTGCCGATACCCGGCAGGTTGACGTAGTCCTTGGAGGCCAGGTCGTCGATGTGGTTGCGCACTGCCTGGGCGTGGGCGTTGAGCGCCAGCGTTCGCGCTTCATCGGTGTCGGCGGAGATGGCCCTGTCGTAATCCACCAGCGATACCTTGCTGTCGATGACGAGATTCTTGCCATCCGGCAGGCGAATGACAAAATCCGGCAGTTTGCGTTTTCCCTGCTCATCGCGGAAGGCGGCCTGCGCATCGTAGTGTTCGCCCGCCTGCAGCCCGGCCAGTTCGAGCGTGCGTTGCAGCTGGGCCTCGCCCCAGTTGCCCGCGGTTTTCTTGTCGCCCTTGAGGGCGCTGGTCAGGTTGGTCGCCTGGCTGTTCATTTCCAGGCCCACCTGCAGTAGTTTCTGGATTTCCTTCTCCAGGATGGTGTTACCCCGCAGGGACTCGGAGTGGACCTCGTTGATGCGGCTCTGGAAGCCGCTGATCTGTTCGCGAAAGGGTTGCAGCAGCGCTTCCAGCGACTCGCGGCTGGTGGTAGTGAAACTCTTGCCCTTGTCCTCGAAAATCCTGTTGGCCAGATTCTCGAATTCCCGCTTCAGGTTGTCACGGGCCTCGTTCAACAGTTGCACCTGTTCGGTGTGCCTGTCCTGGCGCTCCCGGTGCTCGGTCTCGAGGCGGGTATGCTGGTTCTGCAGGGCATGGTATTTGTTGGTAGTCAGCGTGAGGCGTTCGCTCTCCTCGGCAAGCCTTGCCTGGATCTCGCCGAGACGGGTGCGGTGCTGCTCCAGCTCAACTGACAGACCGCGTTCATGGCTGCGGGCATCCGCGAGCTCGGTTTTGAGCAGGTCGTTTGCCGCGGTGAGCTGCTCGCGGATGCGCTGGCTGACAAAGTGTCCCCGCAGCAGACCGATCACAAGGCCGATCGCGATGCAAGCGACGGCGGCGATGCCGGCGACGATCTGCAGGTTCAGCTCTGTATTCATAAGTCTACCCGGTTCCGGCTGCCGCCAGTTTAAAACAAACAGCCCCGGAAACGGTGGCTTATTGTTGGCGCCATCCGGCTACCTGTCGTCTTTCGGGGCGGGATGCGGCTGCAGGATGGCGCGGGCTGCCGCCGCCAGGTCGTTGAATACGGGGATGCCCTCCCAGCCCGCCAGGGTCACCCGGCCCGACTGCAGCTCGCGCAGGGTTGCCGCGCCCTTGCCGGTTCGCACCAGCACCGGCCGGCAGCCATAGGCCAGCGCGGCTTGCAGGTCCCGGAGGCTGTCGCCGATCAGGGGCGCGCCCCGGGGGGAAAGTGCCAGCTGCGCCTCCATCGCCGCCAACAGGCCGGTACCCGGCTTGCGGCAGGCGCAGCCGTCTTCCGGCAGGTGGGGGCAATAGAAGATGCCGGCGATGGAGCCGCCCTCCTCTTCCACCTGCTGGCATAGCCGGGCATGGATCGCTGCCAGCGCATCCGGATCCAGGTAGCCCCGGCCCAGGCCGGACTGGTTGGTTGCCACGGCGATCGTATAACCCGCCTTTGACAGGGCGGCGATGGCCTCCAGGCTGCCGGGAATCGGGCGCCAGTCAGCCAGGCTGCGGATATAGTCCTCTGAGTCCTCGTTGATGACGCCGTCGCGGTCGAGGACGATCAGGGGCACGGTTTACTTGCTGACGACCAGCTGCGAGATGTCAGCGACCTGCAGGAACAGCTCGCGCAGGGCCTTCAACAGATTGAGGCGGTTATGGCGCAGCGATGCATCGTCAGCATTCACCATGACAGCGTCGAAGAAGGCATCGACCGGCTCCCTCAGCCGGGCCAGGCAGGCCAGCGCCTGGGTGTATTCATCCTTCGCCAGATGCCCCCCGGCCACCTCGGTCAATGCTGCCAGCGTGGCCGCAAGCTTTTGTTCTTCTGGTTTCAGCAGTAAGTCGGCGCTCACTTCACCGAACTGGTGCGATGTGTCGAGCTGTTCCAGGATATTGGAAACCCGCCTGTTGGCTGCAGCCAGGGCGGCAGCCTCCGGCAGGGCTGTGAAGGCGTGTACCGCGTGCACCCGGCGCTGGATATCCAGCGGCCGGCTGGGCTTGCGGGCACTCACCGCTTTAAACACCTCAACCGGGATGGACTCTTCCTCATACCAGGCCCGGAAACGCTCGATCATATAATCCAGCACCTGGCCCGTGGTGCCGGGGGCAAGCATCCCCGCCGGGTACTGGGCGGCGGCGAGCTCCAGGCAGTCCCGCAGGTCCAGGTCCAGCTCGTGCTCGACCATGATGCGCAGCACGGCGAGGGAGGCCCGGCGCAGTGCGAAGGGGTCCCGGGACCCGGTGGGGGGTTGGCCGATACCGAAGATGCCCACCAGGGTGTCGAGGCGATCCGCCAGCCCCAGGGCGCAGGCGGTGGGGCTTTCGGGCAGGCGATCGCCGGCGAATTTCGGCCAGTACTGCTGGGCGATGGCGGCTGCGACGTCCGGTTCCTCGCCATCGTGCAGCGCGTAGTACTGGCCGGCGACACCCTGCATATCCGCGAACTCCACCACCATCTCGGTGAGCAGGTCGGCCTTGCTCAGCAGGGCGGCGCGCTCGGCCGGCGCCGGCGCCGCGCCCATCCGCTCGGCCAGGCCCGCGGCCACTTTCATCACGCGGTGAGTCTTGTCCAGCAGGGTGCCCAGTTGCTGCTGGAATACCACGCTGTCCAGTTTGGCGACCCGCTGTTCCAGCCGGATTTTCCTGTCGGTCTCAAAGAAAAAGGCGGCATCGCTGAGGCGCGGGCGGATCACCCGCTCGTTGCCCGCGATCACCTGGGCCGGGTCTTTGCTCTCGATATTGGCAATGGTGACGAAGTTGGGCATCAGTTTGCCCTGCGCATCCACCAGGTGAAAATACTTCTGGTGCGCTTTCATGGACGACACCAGCGCCTCCGCCGGGACTTCCAGGAAGCGGGCCTCGAAAGACCCGGTCAGCGCCACGGGCCATTCCACCAGGCCGGCCACTTCATCCAGCAGGTCTTCGTCCATCACCGCCGTCGCCCTGATGGCGCTGGCCTCCACTTCCACCTGGTCGCTGATCATCGCCCGGCGCTGCTCGAAGCTGGCCACCACTTTGGCATTGGCAAGCGCTTCCCGGTAATCTTCGGGGCGCTTGAGCGCGATGCTGCCGCTGCTGTGAAAGCGATGGCCGCGAGTGGTATTGCCGGTGGGCAGGCCGAGGATTTCGCCGTGGTCCCAGCGGGCGCCGAGCATGGCG
>CAYTDW010000007.1:0-16195 GCA_964436585.1 uncultured Halioglobus sp.
CTGGGCCAGCGGCAGGTTACCCGCCGCATGTTCGGTCAGCAGGTCGAGCTCAGGGTGAAATTTAGCCATAACTTTCTACCGTTCTATTTGAATCTGAAGTTTCTGGATAGCCAGCCGCACCCGGGACTTGACCGTGCCCAGGGGCAGGTCCAGCTCCGCAGCCGCTTCCGCATGTGATTTCCCTTCCATATACACCTTCGCCAGGATCTGCATCTGGTCCCCCGGGAGAGACTTCATCAGCTCCCGCACGCGCTCCTCGTTTCGCCTGCTCTGCAGCAGTGCAAACGGTTCCTCGCTCTCCTGGTCGGGGAATACATCCTCCTCGGCCAGGGGGGTATCGAATTTCTGCAGGCGCCGGAACATATCGGTCCGACAGTTGCGGGCTATCGTATACACCCAGGTGCTGGCGGCCGCCTTCTCCGGGTTGAAGCCACCAGCCTTTTGCCACACCTTGAGCATGACCTCCTGCACCAACTCGTCGGCTACCGATGCCGACAGCTTTGATCCTGCCAGGGCAAACGCCTTGATCAGGGGAGCGAAATGGCGGAAGAAGCGGGTGAAAGCCGCCCGATCCTGCCTGGTGGCGATCAGCACGAGGCACTCGCTCCACTCGTCGGTGCGCCGCCCAACCAGGTCCTGCGAGTCGATCCCTGTAAACCCTGAACTGTCTACCACGTGCGTTTTGCTCTCGTCTTGGGTGGTTGCAGGGTGATATACGCCCCTCAAGGGGGGGCGGATCACCCGGCTTTCGAATAAACTCCAAAAGATCCAATCCGGGGCTGCGCTCGTAAGAAGGACACAATCACCCCAGCCGGCCGCGCTCGCCGCGGCTCGTAGATTCTGCCATGGAGACCGGCATCGTGCGAATAGCTGTTATTGGATCGGGCATCTCGGGACTCAGCTGCGCCCATTACCTGAGCACCTCCCACGAGGTATCGGTGTTTGAGGCGGGCCGGCAGGTCGGCGGCCACACCGCCACCGTGGATGTGAAGCTGGGCACTCGTCGCTATGCTATTGACACCGGTTTTATCGTTTTCAACGACTGGACCTACCCGAATTTCCTCGCCCTGATGGACAGCCTGGGGGTCAGCAGCAAGCCCACCGCCATGGGTTTCAGCGTGCGCGATGAGCAAAGCGGCCTGGAGTACTCGGGCACCAGCCTCGACACCCTGTTCGCCCAGCGCGGCAACCTGCTGTCCTGGCGCTTCATCTCCATGGTGCGGGATATCCTGCGCTTCAATAAAGAGTCGGTAGCCGACCTGGACGCCGGCAGGGTCAGCGACAGCCAGACCCTGGGGGAATACCTGGAGCGCAACCGTTACGGCGAGGCGTTCTCGCGGCAGTACCTCACCGCCATGGGCTCAGCCATCTGGTCAGCCGATTGCGCTACCATCCTCGACTTCCCGCTGAGCTTTTTCCTGCGCTTCTTTCGCAATCACGGCCTGCTGTCGGTGCAGGACCGCCCCCAGTGGCGGGTCATCGAAGGGGGCTCCAGGGAGTACCTGCGCCCCCTGTGCCAGCGCTTCTCCCAGCGTATATTCACCGGCTGCGCCGTGACGCGGGTGCTGCGCGCCCCCGGCCACGTGGTCCTCGCGCTGGCGGACGGGCGCAGGCTGCCCTTTGACCAGGTGGTGCTGGCGACCCATTCCGACCAGGCCCTGGCGCTGCTGGACGAACCCAGCCCGGCGGAGCGCGACGTGCTCGGCGCTCTGCCCTACCAGTCCAACGACGTGGTGCTGCATACTGACACCCGCCTGCTGCCGCGCAACCGCAAGACCTGGTCCAGCTGGAACTACTCCCTGGGCAGCGGCCGGGAGCGCGCGGTGGTAACCTACAACATGAACATCCTACAGGGTATAAGTGCGCCCGAGACGTTTTGCGTGACGCTCAACAACAGCGCCGCTATCAACCCGGTGAAAATCCTGGGGCGGTTCAGCTATGACCACCCGGTCTTTTCCATCGCCGGCATCGCCGCCCAGCAGCGCTGGGGGGAGATCAACGGCCAGCGCAATACCTGGTTCTGCGGCGCCTACTGGCACAACGGCTTTCACGAGGACGGAGTCGTGAGCGCCCTGCGGGTGGCGAACGCCCTGGGCCAGCAGAAACGGGCCGCGGCATGAGATCCAGGCTGTACGAGGGCGTAGTGAGGCACCGGCGCCTGCACCCGCGCTCGCATGAGTTCAGCTACCGGGTGTTCATGCCCTACATCTGCCTGGACGAGCTGCCGGAACTGTTCGATCGCCACCTGCTGTGGTCGGCCCGGGGCTGGGCGCCGGCCCGCTTCAGGCGCAGCGATTTCCTGGGTGACCCCCGCCTGCCGCTGCAGCAGGAGGTGCGGCGGCGGATCCTGGAGGAAACCGGCGAGATTCATCGCGGCCCCATCTACCTGCTGGCAAATCTGCGCTACTTCGGCATCAGCATGAACCCCATCGCCTGCTACTACTGCTTCAGCGAGGACGAATCCCGGCTGGAATACCTGGTGGCGGAAGTCAACAACACCCCGTGGAACGAGCGCCACAGCTACGTGCTGCCCGGGCCCGGGCAGGGCCGCTGGCTGCGCACCGAATTCGACAAGCAGTTCCACGTGTCGCCCTTCAACCCCATGGCGATGCGCTACCACTGGCGCAGCAGCACCCCGGACCACCGCCTGGTGCTGCACCTGGCCAACAGCGAGGGGGGCGACAAGGTATTTGACGCGAGCCTGTCGCTGTCCGCCCGGGAAATGACAGCGAGCAACCTCAACCGCACCCTGTGGCGCTACCCGCTGATGACCGCCAGGATAGCCCTGGCCATTTACTGGCAGGCCCTGCGCCTGTTCATCAAGGGCGCGCCATTTTATCCACACCCAACCAGCAAACCCTCCGGAGCCTGACATGAGCAATTCCACTGAACTTACTGCCAGCAGCCTCAGCCTGCCCAGGGAAGACTACCGGCTTCCCGCCCTGCAGACCCTCGCAAGGCGAGTCTGCCTGCGGCTATTGGCCAATATCCAGTGTGGCAGCCTGGTCATCCACGATGGCGGCGAGGCCTTCCACTTCGGCACCACGGGCGACCCGGCGCAGCCACACGCGGAAGTGCACGTGCACGACCGCGGCCTCTACCGGATGATGCTGGCCGGGGGCAGTATCGCCAGCGGCGAGGCCTATATGCAGGGACTGTGGACTTCCCCCAACCTGGTGACGGTGATGCGACTGTTCAGCGCCAACCTCCCCACCCTGGAGCTGCTTGAAGCCCGGCAATCCTGGCTGGTTCGCCTGGGACTGAAGCTTTCCCATGCCCTCAAGCGCAATACCCACAGCGGGTCGCGCAGGAACATCTCGGCCCATTACGACCTGGGCAATGATTTCTTCCGCCTGTTCCTCGACCCGACGATGATGTATTCGGCCGCCCTGTTCGAAACCGACCGCACGGGGCTCGACGAGGCCTCCGTGGCTAAGCTGGACGAGCTCTGCCGGCAACTGGAACTGGACAGCGGCGACCACCTGCTGGAGATCGGCACCGGCTGGGGGGGCCTGGCCATCCATGCGGCCAGCAAGTACGGCTGTCGAGTCACCACCACCACGATCTCGAAGGAGCAGTACGAGTACGCCCGCGCCCGGGTGCGCGCGGCCGGCCTGGAGGACCGGGTCACCGTGCTGTGTGAGGACTATCGCAAGCTGGAGGGCAGCTTCGACAAGCTGGTTTCAGTGGAAATGATCGAGGCGGTGGGCCACGACTTCTACAGCAGTTACTTCAGCCGTTGCAGCCAGCTGCTCAAGCCGAACGGGAAGATGGTCATCCAGGCGATCACCATCGCCGACCAGCGCTACGCCGCCGCGCGCAAATCGGTGGATTTTATCCAGCGCTATATCTTCCCCGGCGGCAGCCTGCCCTCGGTGGCGGTGATCGCCGACCACCTGGCCCGGGATACCGATCTGCAAATGGTCCACCTGCGGGATATCACCCGGGATTACGCCCTCACCCTGGCGCACTGGCGGGAGCGCTTCCTGGCGGCCCAGGCCGCTGTCCGCCAGCTGGGATTCGACCAGACCTTTGTCCGCATGTGGGAGTTCTACCTCGCCTACTGCGAGGGCGGTTTCCGCGAGCGCATCATCGGCACGGTGCAACTGGCCTTCGCCAAACCCGGCTACCGCTTCCAGAACCGCTAGGAGTCCCCGGGCCAGGGCCGATAGCACCACCAGGGCGGCAACAGGTCCCGGTACTGGCGCTCGCCGTAGCGGCTGTCCACCAGCAGGGCCCGGCCCCGGTCCCCGCTGCCGCGGATGACGCGGCCCAGGGCCTGGTCCACCTTCTGCATGCCGGGATAGAGGTAGGCGTATTCGAAGCCCGCCCCGCACTGCTGTTGGAACCATGCGCGCAGTTGCTCGGTTTCGCGGTTGAACTGGGGCAGTCCCACGCCGACGATCACCACGCTGGTGAGACGCTCACCCGGCAGGTCGATGCCCTCACCGAAGATGCCGCCCAGGATGCAAAAGGCGGCCACGTCACGGCGCTCTTCCAGCAGCGTGAGCAGGCCGTCGCGGCCCGCGTCCGGCTGCTCACGCTGCTGCACCCAGAGACAGGGGCGCAGTTGCTCCAGCCCCAGGGCGCGCAGCTGCGCCAGGCAATCCTGCAGGTAGCGGTAGGACGGAAAGTAAACGATGCAGTTACCGCTCTCCCGCCGCAGCCAGGCCATGAGAATTGCGGCCAGCTCCGGCAGGGACTGCTGGCGGCGGCTGTAGCGGGTATCCACCCCGGTCGCCAGGAAAACTTCCAACTGGCCCTGGTCGAAGGGCGAGGCTTCCCGCCGGAATACCGCCTCCGTCGCCAGGCCCAGGGCCCGGCGGGACCAGTCCGGAGGTGACAGGGTGGCGGAAAACGCCGTCAGCGAATGCAGCCGGGCCTGGCGTTGCCCCAGCAGGCGGGCGGGATCGAGGCAGTTCAGCGTCACCCTCAAGCCCTGGCGGCCCTCGCCCCGGCTGAGCTCAAAACGAAACTCCTCACCCCAGTTGTCCGCCAGCCGCAGGAATTGCAGCACCTCGAAGTAGAAGTCCAGCAACGCGCCGTGGCGGTGCAGCGCCGCCGGATCCTGCGCTGTCAGCTCCCCGGCGCGGGCGACGAAATCCGCCAGCGCCTGCCGCAGATCCCCCGGGATGTCCGGCCGGCTGTCGTAATCCGGTTCCCGCCACTGCTGCCGCTGCAGCGCCAGCAGCGCGCGATTGATGCGATCCAGCACGGCGCCCAGGCCCTGCACAGGCCGCCTGCGCAGCGCCATCAGGTCGGCCTTGGCCAGGCTTGCCCGGTACATGCGCCGGGCCCGCTCCGGCAGGTTGTGGGCCTCATCCAGCAGCACGCTCCAGCGCCGGCCGTCCTGCTGCATCTGGCTGCCCAGGGTGGCGGTGAGGCTGTAGACATAGTGCAGGTCGGCAATCACCAGGTCGACCCAGGGCAGCAGGTCCAGTGCCAACTGGTAGGGACACACCTCGAACTGGCGGGCCAGCGCTTCGATGTCCGCCTGGCGCAGGGCCCGGGAGTGGATCGCCGCCGCCATGGCGCGGGGCAGCCGGTCGTAGTAGCCCAGGGCGTAGCGGCAGTCCTCGCCGTGACAGGCCTTGCCGGGTGAAAAGCAGATGCGCTCCTTTGCCGTGAGGCTGAGGGTGGTGGCGCCAAGGCCCGCCTGGCGGAAGGTCTCGAGGGTCTCCTCGGCGGTGCGACGCCCCACGGTCTTGGCGGTGATATAGGCGATGCGATCGTGCTTGCCGGTGGCCAGGGCCTTCAGCGCCGGGTAGAGCACCGCCGCGGTCTTGCCGATACCGGTGGGCGCCTCCAGCAGCAGTTCACCCCCCTGGTCGATGCACTTGTAGACCAGCTCGGCGATTTCGCGCTGGCCGCGGCGGAACTGCCCGTGGGGAAACGCCAGCGCCGCCAGGCCCAGGTCCCGCTGCCGGCGCAGCCCGGCCAGGGTGGCCAGCCAGCCGGAAAAATTCGCCAGCGCGGCCCCCAGGAAGGCCTCGAGCTCGGCGCGGGCGTAGGTCTGGGACAGGGGCGTTTCCTCGCCGCTGTCGATATTGAGCCAGGTGAGGCGCACCTCCAGCTGCGCCAGGTCCTGCTCGATGGCGATCAGGGCGGCGTAAATGCGCGCCTGGGCCAGGTGCATGCGGCTGACGGCGGCGGGAATCAGGGCGGGCCTGACCCGGCAGGTCTTGATCTCCTCCACCAGGCCGGCGCCGGCATCGTAACCATCCGCCCGGCCCCGCAGGCGCAGGCACACCTCGCCCTCCCGGTGGCAGTACTCCACCGGGTATTCGCTGCGGTAGCCTGCGCCCCGGCGCCGGTACACCAGCTGGTGCCCCGCCACACCCTGTTCGCCTGTGGGCGAGGGCCGAAAGCGGTGGTCGATATCGCCGGCGCGATGGCAGAAGGCCACCAGTTCGCCCACACTCACGGCCAGTTCAAGCATCGCCGGCGGCGCCCGCACGATCATCCCGGGCCGCTTCCCCCGCTTCCTCCCAGGAGACCCATGCGACCGCCGCCGGTATGCCCTCCTGCTCGAAGAAGCGCAGCCAGCGCTTCTGGCTCTCCTGCAGCGCGTCTCCCGGCCCCTTCACCTCGATCAGGCAGTAATCGCCGGGCGTATCCCCCAGCGCCACCAGGTCGGGAAAGCCGCGGCGATTTTCCCCGGGATCGAACAGCATGCGCTCCCACACCGCCAACAGGTGTGCGCCGGGGATAATCTGTGTCGCCGCCACCAGCAGGGCCTCGTCCAGCCGGCGCCAGTCGACCCAGCGGCACTGGAATGAGGCATAGCGTTGGTACGCGTCCAGCAGCTCGCGCGCGATGTCGGCCCGGCGCAGGGCCGCCAGTCGCGCGGCGATGGCGTCGCGGCGACGCTCCCGGAAGGCGGGGCTGAACATGTCGGTGGGGGCACTCTGGAAGGGGTTGTGGAACGCGCCGGCAACGGGGGTGAAAATCTGCTCCCAGAAGGCCAGCCCGAACAGGGCGTTCATCAGCGTATTCTCGACGTAGTGCACCGCCGGCCAGCGGGACAGCAGCGCGCGCGCCGCCAGCAGCTCCACCGACGCCTCCTCCCGGGGAATGGCGAGGCACAGGCGGGCGAAGTCATCCCGCCGCCGCGGCGGCGGCTCTTCGCCCAGGCGGCGCCGCACCCGGGGCAGCACCCGCTGCGCCGCGTCGCGATCCTCCTCGCACCAGGGCTCGGCCAGTATCTGTGCGCACAGCTGCGCCGCGCCAGCCCAGTCCTGCTGGCGCTCCATGAGCCGCAGCCGCCGCTCGCGGGCAGGGTGACGGCGGCTGCGCCGGTACAACTGCGCCGCCAGGTCGAGCTCGCCAAGGCGCTCCAGGTCGCGGCCCAGGCCGTTGCACACCCGGTACCAGCGCCCCTCGCTGGAGGTAAAACGCACCTCCAGCGCCAACAGGCCCGCCGCCAGCGCCGCCAGTGCAGTCGGCTCCGGGCTCTCGCGCAGCTCGTACCAGCCATCACTGAGCGCCGCCAGGGCGAGGTATTCCTCCACCGCCTCCCGCTGCGGGAACAGGCGATGGCAGCGGTCGAGGCGATAGGGATAGTAGCGGGCGACGCCCAGGTCACTGAGCACAAAGTCGGTGAGGCCCTGGCGCCGGTTGCCGAAAAACAGCAGCTGCAACACCTCCACCTCCCGGGCACCGCAGGGCGCGATGACGCGCGCACCGTCCATCCCGGCCAGGCGCGCCAGCAGCTCGCCCTCATCCAAGGCCAGCGACTCGATAGCCGCGAGCAGGGCGGCCTTGCCCTGCGGCGGCGACCCTGGCAGCGGCCCGCAGACCCGCAGCAATTCCGGCCGGGTATACATGGCGCCCAGGTCCGCCACGGGCAGAGCCCCGGCGAGCTGGGCCAGGCCGGCGGAGAGCAGGCTGTCGACCAGAGGCGCGATTGCGCCCAGCTCGGGATAGTCCAGCCTGCTCTCCCGGAACCAGGGCCCCACCCGGGACGCCAGGCGCACATACAGGCACTGCGCCGCGAAGGGCAGATCGCGAAAACGCTGCAGGAACAACAGCTCGCCGGGCGCCAACAGGTCGGCGTACTGCGCTTCCACCGTGGCACACAGGGCCAGGAAGTTATCCCGGTAGTAATGCGGTGCCAGTTCCCTGCCGGCGCTCGGTTCCATGTGCGGGCCTATACCGGGGGGGTGGGATTGCCGCGCTGCTGCAACAGCACGGCGGGAATGATCAGCGCCAGGCCCACCAGCGTGGCGGGATGGATCGGCTCCCCCAGGATCGTGGCGATAAACACCAGCGAGGCCAGGGGCGACAGGAAGATCAGGTTGCCGATGCGGGACACACCGCTGGACAGGCGCAACGCCGTGGACCACAGGGCGAAGGTCACGCCCATTTCGAACAGGCCGACGTAGACGGCGCCGGCCATGGCGCGCCAACCGGGCACTGCCAGGCTCGAGCACAGCGCGCACAGGGCCAGCGCCACCGGCGCCGCCACCGCGAAGTTGAGGCACAGGCAGGCGACGGGATCGCGTCGATTGCGGGTAGATACCAGCCAGTACGCTGCCCAGACCAGGGTGCTCAGCAGCGCCAGGGCGACCCCTTCGAGGCTGTCGAACTCCAGCTGCAGGACCTGCCCGCGGGTGGCGATCACCAGCACCCCGCCGTAACCCAGCACCAGGGCGAGCGCATCGCGCCGGTTCAGCCGGTGGCCCAGCAGCGGCACCGCCAGCAGCGCCAGGGTGATCGCCCAGGTATAGTTGATCGCCTGCGCCTGCTGCGCCGGCAGTAACTCGTAGGCCCGCAACAACACCAGGTAATAGGCCACCGGGTTCACCAGCCCCATCAGCAGGAAGTAAACCGGCGTCTGCCGGGCATACCGGGGCAACAGTGCCAGCCGCCCCTGCCACCACAGGATCGTGAACAGGGCCAGGCAGGAAAAGCACACCGAGTACGCCACCAGCTGCCACACGTCCAGCTCCCGCAGCGCGAGCTTGAACGCCGTGGCCACCGTGGACCACAGCAGCACCGCGCACAGCCCGTAGTACAGCGCCCGGCGCTCCCTGTTTTGGTTTACCTGCATAGCCTCGATCATGCCGGTAGACCCGACCTGTAGATTCCGGGCTTATGGTACGTCATCGGTGCCGCGGAGTAAGTATCCGCAGCGTATCCGGGCGCTGTTCGGGTCGGGCTGTGAGTTGGACTATGTACGCTCCAGGGATTTTGGGGCATTCTTGCTAGCTACTGACAGGGCCGCCGCCCGCGAGAACACACTTCCTTGAACCCCCACGATTCACCAGACCATGAACGCTCGCCGGCCATGAGGCCCGCGCAACTGCCGGCGACCACAGGGGAAGCCGTGTGATTGACCTCGCCGCGCTCTGGGATTTCCCCGATCCCCACACCGTGTACACCCGGGTGCAGCCGGAAGATATCGACGGACTCAGGCACACTAACAACGCGGTGTACGTGAAGTGGTGCGAGCAGGTCGCCTGGGCACACTCGGTCAGCCTGGGTCTCGACCTGGAGAGCTACCAGACGCTGGACCGGGCGATGGCCATTACCCACAGCGAATACGATTACCTGCAGGCCTCGCGGGAAGGAGATGAGGTGGTGGCGGGCACCTGGATCGTCAGCTCCGATCACAGGCTGACCATGCAGCGCCGCTTCCAGGTGATCCGCCTCGGGGACGGCGCCACGCTGTTGCGGGCGGGCATGCGCTTCGCCTGTATCGAGCTGAGCAGCGGCCGGCCGCGGCGGATGCCGCCGGAATTCCTGGCGGGCTACGGGCCGGCCATCCTGAACCAGGGACAGTCCGCATAGGTCGGGGAAGTAAATTCCCGCAGCTCCCTGACCCGTTGTGCCATCACCGGCTGCGGTAGACGCCGGCATCCCTGCGGGCCGCGTCGAATTACTCTTTTCGGAGATTTCTGGTTGCGCCCGGTTTTTTCGTGCGCAAGACTGTGTTTGAAGCAATTGCCGGACATAGACGCGGTGACTAACGACGGGGCAATGGCATGACAGCTGACACCATTGATCGACGCCAACACGAACGCTTCAGTTTTGCGCAGGCGATCTATGTCGAAGTGGTCGAAAGAGGGAGTCGTTCAGAGGCAGACAATACCATCATTCGCTGCGAGACACTGGATGTCTCGATGGGTGGCTTGCGCATCGCGGTGCCGATTGCCATCGCCGGGGGCAGCCTGCTCAATATCGCCGTGCCCCTCGATGACTGGAAGGAAAACCTGGAACTGGTCGGTGAGGCGAAGTGGGTGAGGGAAGCCGCGGACAGGGCCGGTTACTGGGTCGGCCTGGAACTGAAAGATTCCAGCCGCGACGACATGGAAAGGTGGTACAGGGTAGTGCAGAGGTTGAGGAAAACCGCGGAATCCGCTGCGCAGGGGTAACGACCGGGGCTGCGGCCGCCGGCAGATCAGGCCCGCTCCCAGTCAAAGGCCAGCACCTGGCGTATATCCGCAACGCCGGTGGCCAGCATCAACAGGCGGTCCACCCCCAGCGCCACCCCGCTGCATTCGGGCAGGCCGTGATCGAGGGCCGCCAGCAGGCGCGCGTCCAGCGGGCGTTCGGGCAGGCCGCGCTCCCGCCGCCGGACATTGTCGCGCTCGAAGCGCCGCCGCTGTTCCTGCGGGTCCTGCAGTTCGAAATATCCATTGGCCAGTTCCATACCGTCAACGTACAACTCGAAACGGTGTCCCACCATCACCCCGGCGCATTCGTCAACCCGCGCCAGGGCGGCCTGGGAGGCGGGGTAGTCCCAGACAAAGCACATGCCGAGCCCCGCCAGCCGCGGCTCGATGAGGTGACTCATCAACAGGTCGAGCCAGAGATCGCGCTCGCCGGCGATGGTGCCGGTATCGATCCGGCTGCGCGCCACTGACTCCAGTTCACCCACCGGCGCGGTAAAGGGATCCACCCCCAGCAGTTCCAGGAACAGCTGGCGATAGCTGTAGCTGTGCAGCGGGCGCGCGCCGAGACAGTGGCACACCAGCTGCGCCACCTCGGCCATCAGCGCGTGGTGGTCGAACCCCGGGCGGTACCATTCCAGCAGGGTGAATTCGGGATTGTGGCGGGCGCCGGCCTCGCCATCGCGAAAGGCCCTGGTGAGCTGGAATATGGGCTGGCCGTGGCTGGCCAGCAGGCGTTTCATGGCGTACTCGGGGGAGGTTTGCAGGTAGCGCGGCCGGGCAAGGGATGCGCCGCGCTCCACTATCAGGGGCTCGATGGCGGGGTCGGTGATGCCACCGGCGCACAGCAGCGGCGTTTCCACCTCCAGCACCTCGCGCGTGGCGAAGAACTGGCGAATCTGCGCCAGCAGGGCAGCGCGTGCGCGCAGCAGCCCGAGAGTCGCCCCCGGCTGCCATTCCATGCGCGGAGCCGGACTTACCTGGAAACGCGGTTCTGGTACTCGCCGCTGCGCGTATCGACCCGGATCACTTCACCCCGGTTGATGAACAGCGGCACTTTCACCACGGCGCCGGTACTCAACCTGGCGGGCTTGCTGCCGCCCTGGGCGGTATCGCCCTTCAGGCCGGGGTCGGTCTCGACGATTTCCAGCTCGACAAAGTTCGGCGGCAATACCGACAGCGGAACGCCGTTATACAGGGTGACCTCGTAGGAGTCCTGTTCCTTGAGCCAGTTGAGGGCGCCGGCCACCGCCTTGGCATCGGCCTGGTGCTGCTCGAAGGTGTCGGGTTCCATGAAGTACCAGAACTCACCATCGTTGTAGAGATACTCCATGGTGCGATCCACCACGTCGGCGCCTTCCAGGGTCTCGCCCGAGCGGAAGGTTCGCTCCCACACCCTGCCGGTCTTCAGGTTGCGCAGCCTGACCCGGTTGAAGGCCTGGCCCTTGCCGGGTTTTACGAACTCATTTTCAAGGATGGTACAGGGCTCGCCGTCGAGGATAACCCTGAGGCCGGAGCGAAAATCATTGGTGGAGAAGGTAGCCATGGCGCACTCGTATCTGCCGGAAAAGGCGCCAATGATAACTCAGGCGGGAAGCCAATGGCAGATGGGGGATATTCACGTTGGCGGGCCTGTTGATTTGTACGATACTCTGGTGACGATGGTCCCAGCATTCCCGATAACGACAAGGGTCCTTGCCAGATGAGTAGCGAGACGCCGATAAAACTGCGGATTCCGCGCCAGGAGCTGCAGCACTTCGACTTTTTCCCCCTGACGGTGGCCGCGGCGCAACAGTGGGCCCAGGACCTGCCGGTAACCAGTTCGAGCCTGGTCGCGCAACAACTGCGCGCGGCGCTGAGCCAACTCAACCAGGTGGAGCTTGCCCCCGAGCTGCGCTTCGGTATCCTGGAGGAATTGCGGCCGGCGCTGCTGGTGGCCGTGGCGAGCCTCGCGCGACGCTTTCTTAAACAACCGCTGGTCATGCCCGAGGAGCCGCACCAGATGGCCGAACTGGCCGACAACCTGCACGAGCTGGCGGGGATCGGCTATACCATAGTGGCAGTGCATGCCATCCAGCGCCGGCAGAGCATTCGCCAGGTCAATGCCGCGCGGCTCGCCTGCGAATCCATTCACCGCGCCATCCGCTTTGCCGGCGCCCGCCTGCTGCAGACATTCCAGCTGTACCGGCCGGCCCAGTTGCGCAGCTGGCTGGGTCTGCACCAGCTCTACGCCCTGGCGGAAGGGCAGCAGCTGAGCCAGCTCCATGTCGAGGACGAACTGTCCGGCAGCGGCACCATCGCCACCGCTTACCTGCAGGTGCTGATGCTCGGCTGCTGCAAACCAAACCAGTTGCGCCAGGCCGACCTCACGGCAATCTACCGCGGCCTGCAGGAGTGGTGTGCGCTACTGCAGGTCAGCCGCGCGCCCGGGCAGAACGACCAGTTCCTGACAGACCTCGACGGCGACCTGCCGGCGATGTACAGCCAGCTCTATCGCGAGCCCCCCGGCCCTCGCACCCGTTATATCGATACCCAACCGCTGATCCAGCACCTCAGGAAGCTCGCCGCCAACGCCGACAAACAGGGCGTGGTGTTCGACAAGGACACCGTCGTAAACCCGGCCCTGCTCGATCACCTGCTGACCTGCTTCAGCAAGATGAGCATGCGCAATTTTAGCCGCAAGCAGGCCGGCAAGCCCATGTGGGTCGGTATCGGTTTGAGCGCCTGTCACTACCACCTGGCGGGAGAGCAGGTCTTCGAGCAGGTACTATACGGTCCGGAGTATATCCCCCCACCGCTTGAGCGCGTGGGCGGCAATCCCTTCCAGGAACGGCAGTCCAACAGCGACCTCTGGCAGCGGGCCAATCCGGAAGAGGATTTTACCCGGGCTTCCTATGCTGGCGGCGACGACGCACAGGGGCACGAGGTGCAGGTTGACCACAAAACCCTGGCCGCACTGGAAGGGCAGGATGACTCGGAGGAGTTGGACGTCCGGCAGCGCTACCAGGCACACAGGGTAACCATGTTTGACGCCAGCCCCGGCGGCTACTGCCTTGAGTGGAGCGCGCAGCTGCCCGCCAATATCAGAACCGGTGATGTCGTTTGCGTGCGCGAGGACGAGAGCCCGCGCTGGGCGGTTGCGGCGATCCGCTGGATGAGCCGGCTGGATGACCGCAAGACCCTGATCGGACTGGAGTTGCTCAGCCCCGGCGCCAAACCTTACGGGGCCTGCCTGCAACCACAGAAAAAGGGCGAACAGGCGGAGCCGGTGCGGGTGCTGCTGCTACCCGGAATAAAACTGGTGGGCCAGGCACCCACCCTGCTCACTCCCAGGGCCGGTTTCCGGGAGCGCCAGAAAATCACCCTGTTACGCCACGGTGAGGAGTTCTCCATACAATTGATGCGCCCGGTGGCGGTCACCGGGGCCTTCGCGCAATTCGAGTTCCGCCATGTAAAGCAGCTGGGTGATGTACTGGCGGAGGACAAGAGTCGCCCGCGCGATACCGGCTTCGACTCGGTGTGGACCAATATCTGACCGCTACCGAATTTTAGCGGCGTGATTCTGGTGGCGATCCGAGAGTCCCAGCAGATAGAGGATCGCATCCAGGCCGAGGGTTGATATCGACTGGTCGGCGGACTGCTTGACCAGCGGCTTCGCCCTGAAGGCTATCCCCAGGCCCGCGATGCTGAGCATCGGCAGGTCGTTGGCCCCATCCCCCACTGCAATCACCTGCTGCAGGTCGATGCCCTGCTCGCCGGCCAACTGCCGCAGCAACTGGGCCTTGCGGGGCCCGTCCACGATGGCACCGACAACCCTGCCCGTCACCTCCCCGCCGGCGATATCGAGCTCGTTGGCATGGACATAGTCAATCCCGAGCCGCGCCTGGAGGTGGCGGGCAAAGTAGGTAAATCCGCCCGAGAGTATGGCGGTCTTGTAGCCCAGGGTGCGCAGCGTGGCGATCAGGTGCTCCGCCCCTTCGGTGATCTTCAGCCCGGCCGCCACCTGCCCCAGCGCTGCTTCTTTCAGCCCCCGCAGCAATGCGATCCGGGCCCGGAAGCTTTCGCTGAAGTCGATCTCTCCCCGCATCGCCCGCTCGGTAATGGCGCTGACCTGGTCACCGACCCCGGCCAGGCGTGCCAGTTCATCGATAACCTCCGCCTCGATCAGCGTGGAGTCCATATCGAACACCACCAGGCGGCGGTTGCGGCGGTACATCGTGTCCTGCTGGAATGCCAGGTCGACCTCGAGCGCGCTGGCGACCTCCAGCAGATCGCGGCGGAACAGGTCGGGGTCCTGTAACGGGCCCCGCACCGAGAATTCCACGCAGGCCTTGCTGAGCGGGGGCAACTCCCCCAGAGGGATGCGCCCGGACAGGCGGCTGATGCCGTCGATATTGAGGTCGTGCCGGGACACGACCGCGGTGACCCGGGACAACTGGTCGGCGGTGATCTTGCGCGCCAGCAGCGTGATGATATAGCGCGCCCTGCCCTGGGCCTGCACCCAGCGGGCGTAGCTGTCCGCCAGGACCGGGGTGATCCGCGCCTGCATGCCGCGCCCCTGGGCAAAGCTCTTCAGCGCCTGGCTCATGCCCGCGGCATCGCAGTCGCCGGGAACTTCCACCAGCACACCCATGGACAGCGTGGCATGAATGACGGCCTGGCCGATATCCAGCACATTGACCGAATGCGCCGCCAGGATCGCGGTAATCCCGGCGGTGAGGCCCGGCTGGTCCTCACCGGAAATACTGAGCAACAGTATGTCGTTCACCTGGGCGTCCAGCATTGTTGGAAAGGCGCGTATTCTACCCGCAGGCGGCGAGCGCTGGGAAGCAAGGGACAGGAGACACAAAAATCTGGCCCCATGCCCGCTCTGGTTTATACTGGCGCGCGTCCCGATACAGTAGCCTGCAGCCACGCGTGAAGAATCCTCTTAGCAACAGTAGCCTGGGCCAACAGCTTGCGCTCGCCACTGCCGGTATGTGCCTGCTGGTCAGTCTCGCCCTGGTCACCCTGGCGGCCATCTCCAGCCGCCACATGCAATTGCAGCAGCAGGAGGACTACGGCTCGGCGCTCGCCCGCCAGATCGCCACCCGTATCAGTGCGGCGCTTGAAACCGGCGACCTGCTGAGCGTCGCTGCTGCGCTGCAGCGCTTTCTCGAATCCTCTTCAGCGGAAGAGGTAGCCCTGTTCGACGTGGAGGGCAAGGCGCTAGGGCAAGCGGGGAAGGCCCTGGGCCACAACCTCGAGCAATACAGCGCCCCCGTGCGGGTGGAATCGGATATCGCCGGTAGGGTGGTTATCACCATCAGTACCGACGCTGCCCGCGCCGCCAGGCTGCAGTTTGTGCTCAGCCTGCTGGGCCTGGCGATACTGCTCAGCCTCGCCGTCTATATCAGCAGCCGACACTTCGGCCAGCGCCTCGCCAACCGACTGGGTGACCTGGCAAGGTCGATAGCGATGGAAGACCAGGCCGTGGAAGCCACACCCACCAACGAGGTGGCACTGCTAAGTCGCAACATCAGCGCCCTGCCGATGGACCTGCTGCGCACCCGCAGCGAAACCACGCCACGGGACGAGCATTACCGCACCACCGCAGTTCTGTACCTGCACCTGACCAGCCTGGTGGATTACATCGACACCCTGGACGAGAAAGCGCTGCACCGCTACACCCACCGGCTGCACCAGCTGGTGCTGGCGGCGGCGAATTTCTACGCGGGGGAGCTGCAGGTAGCCCGCCAGTTTGGCCTGGCCATCTATTTCAGCGGGCCCAACAGCGCCGGCAGCGCCGCGTTCCGCGCGGC
>CAYTDW010000008.1:0-16089 GCA_964436585.1 uncultured Halioglobus sp.
AGTTATCCAACTCGTTGATGGGATTACCCATCACCAGGGTGCCATCGCGATCCTGGGAGGAGGCCAGCGGGCCCGGGTCGCCGGGCGTGAGGACCAGAGCGCTGGTGAGATTGGAAAGCGTGACACAGTCTTTCTGGTTGAGATTGCCGGCGTAGGCGCTGGCGCAATAGTCACCGCTGCCGGAGGCGTCGAACAGGGCGCGGGAATAGGACAGGGTTGTCTCCGACTTGTCGTAGCCCGCATCCACCTTGAGCAGCAGTTCCAGGGCATCTGTCGGCTGCAACAGCAACTGGGCGCGGCCCGATGTGAAATCGCGGTCGCCATATTCATCATCACCCGGGGTGGCGAGGGTGTCCTGCCAGCCGCCGTTCTGGTCGGTCATGCCGGCCAGGCGAAAGGCGGAGTTGCCGGTGATCTTACCGCCCACCGCACCCTCGACGACAGAGCGGTCCCAGCGGCCGTAGCTGCCCTGGACAAAACCATTCAACTCCTGCTCGAGATCGGGCCGGACCGACAGCACCCTGACCGCACCGCCGGTGGTATTGCGACCGTAAAGCCCGCCCTGGGGGCCCTTGAGCACCTCCACCCGGTCCAGGTCGTACATCCCCAGGCCGCCCATGACGTTGGACGAGAGGTAAAACTCATCGTAGTAGATCGCCGCGGTCGGCGTGTTGTTTGAGTTGAAATCGGCCAGGCCCACGCCGCGAATGACCCAGGTTGGCTGGCCGGCGCCACGCTCGTCGAACAGTTCCACCGCGCTGATCGATTCCGTCAGGCCCTGCAGGTTGCTGACGGACAGGTTGCGCAAGTCCCTCTGGGTGAAGGCAGTGATGGCGATGGGCACGTCCTGCAGGCTTTGCTCCCGCTTCTGGGCGGTAACGATGACTTCCTCCAGGGTGGTCTGGCCGTGAGCGGCGGTCGCGAGCGCCAACAGCGAAGCTGCGCCCATGAACAATGGGGTGGTTCTTTTCATTGAGAGATTCCTGTGGGCAGTAAAAGCAGGATTGTTACAGATCGACTATTTTTTAGCGCTGCCGAGGTAAAGTCAATAAATATGAGCTTACATTCATGTTATAAATGCACTGGAACCTGCTATAAACTGCGCGTAATACCCACTTTATCCCCCGGCGTGAGGCCTATCTCTTGCAACGAAGGCGCAACCCGTCCCAGCGACGTTCACACGAGCGGGTGGAGCTGATACTCGCTTCGACCGCCGAGATCCTGCGCAAACAGGGCATCGGCGCGGTGACGACCAACAGCATTGCCGCAGAGGCCGGCATCCCGGTGAGTTCCATCTACCAGTACTTCCCCGGCAAGGTAGCGATCCTGAGCGCCCTGTATGAACAGTACCTGGCCGGCATCGTCACGGTCATCGAGGCATTCGCCACACCCGGGCGCCTGCAACAGCAGCCCTGGGAGGAATTCCTCACGGCCTTCACCAGGGTGATTTTCCAGCAGGAAACTCGCGATCGCATCGACCGCGAGCTGTGGAACGCACTCAGCCTGTTTCCGGAACTCCGGGAACTGGAAAACGCGCATCGGGCAAGGATGGCGGATCGAATGGCGGATATCCTGCGCCAGCTCGGGTCAACCTGGCCCAGGCAGCGCCTGCGGCGTATCGGGCTGTTCATCTACGAGTTGAACAACGCCGTGTGGAATTACCGCGCCAGCTACCCGGCGCCGACCCGGGATTACCTGGAGTGGGCAACCGCCGCTGTGCTGGGCGTAGTGCGCAAATGCATGCCCCGCTAGCGCCAGTGTCTGGCACCGGCAACCCAACCGCGCTATAAAGCAGGGATGCTGACGCCTTCATCCACAAGGATCCGTGTAATGGCTTGCCCGCCAGTTCCTGTGCACCTTGACCACTACCTCTTTGCGGCGGCCTGTTGTGTCCTGGCGGTCGCGCTGCCGGGAATCGCCCACAGCCAACAGCAGTGGGACAGCTATGGCGGCAGCCCCGGCGGCGGCCATTTCTCGCCGCTCGCCCAGATTACCCCGGCCAATGTGGCCGGGCTGGAGTTGGTGTGGCAGCACCGCTCCGGCGATTTTCGCCCCGCCAGGGAGGGGGCGCAGGGCAGCAGATACGGCGACGCCGATGGCCCCCGCCCGCAAAGCGCCCTGCAGGTCACACCCATCGTCGTCAACAACACGCTGTACTACTGCACCCCATTCAACCGCGTGTTCGCCCTCGACGCTGCCAGCGGTCGCGAGCGCTGGGTGTACGACCCCGGCGTCGACACTGATCCGGTCGCGCTGACCAACTGCCGCGGCGTCAGCAGCTGGCAGAACCCGAAGCCCGCGGGCCTGGCCTGCGACCACCGTATTTTCACCGGCACCCTCGATGGCCGGCTGATCGCGCTGGACGGCGCGACCGGCAAGCCTTGCGCGGATTTTGGCGAAGCTGGCCAGCTCGACCTGCGCGAGGGGCTGGGTGAGCATATCCGCAGCGAATACGGCATCACCTCGCCGCCCGCCATCCTCGGTGACCTGGTGATCACCGGCGCCATGGTACTGGACAATCGCCGCACAGACGGCCCGGGTGGCGTGGTGCGCGCCTTCGACGTGCGCAGCGGCGAGCTCCGCTGGTCCTGGGACCCGCTGCCGCCGGGAGCGGAGCCGGAACTGACCGACGCCGGGCAGCGCTACCAGAAAGGCACGACCAATGTCTGGTCGATTATCTCGGTCGATACTGCAAACAAACTGGTGTTCGTACCCACCGGCAACAGCACTCCGGATTACTACGGCGGGCTGCGCGGCAACCCGGGCAAGGGGCTGGATTTTTACTCCAGCGCGGTGGTCGCCCTCGATGGCGCCAGCGGCAAGGTCGCCTGGCACTTCCAGGCGGTGCACCACGACCTGTGGGACTACGACACGCCATCCCAGCCCACCCTGTATGACATAGGCCGCGATGGGCTGACCCTCCCGGCCCTGGCCCAGCCCACCAAAATGGGACACCTGTTCCTGCTCAACAGGACAACCGGCGAGCCGCTGTTCCCGGTGGAGGAGCGGCCCGTGCCCGCGGGGGACGTGCCGGGCGAGCACTACGCCCCCACCCAGCCTTTCCCCACAGTGCCCGCGCCACTGGTGGCCGCGACGCTCTCGCCCGATACCGCCTGGGGCCTCACCCCCTGGGAGGAGAGCGCCTGCCGGGACAGGATCGCCGCCGCCCGCTGGCAGGGCATCTTCACGCCGCCGAGCGTGCAGGGCACCATCGCCTACCCTTTCCAGGGCGGCGGCAACAACTGGGACTCACCCGCCATCGATCCCCAGCGCAAGATCATTGTGCTGCGCACCAGTCACCTCGCGGGCATCATTCACCTGATTCCCCGGGCGGACTGCGACGGGCACCCCACCGCCCACCCCCAGGAGGGCACCCCGTACTGCGTGACACCGGACATCCTGCTGTCCCCCTGGGGCCTGCCCTGTACCGAGCCACCCTGGAATACCCTGGATGCGATCGACCTCAGCAGCGGCGAGAAAATGTGGAGTGTGCCGCTGGGCACCTCCCGCGACCTGGCGCCCTTCCCGTTCTGGTTTTTCAAGGGTACCCCCGGCATCGGCGGCCCCACCGTCACCGGCTCCGGCCTGGTCTTCATTGCGGGCTCGGGCGACCACTACTTCCGGGCGTTCAGCACCATCACCGGCGCGGAGCTCTGGCGCACCCGCATGCCCGCCGCCAGCAGCGCCACCCCCATGACCTACCTGGCTGAGGACGGCAGGCAGATAGTCGTCATCGCCGCGGGCAGTCACTGGTCCAGGCCGACCGGCGCCTCCGACCACCTGCTCGCCTACGCCCTGCCCGCAGCGGCCACAGAGAGCCCGAAGGAATAAGCGCCATGCATACAGTCAGCGTGAACGGCGCGGCCGTGACGCCATCAAAAATCGTCTGCGTGGGGCGCAATTACGCGGCCCACATCCGCGAGCTGGGCAACGACATCCCGGAAGATATGGTGGTGTTCATCAAACCCAATTCAGCGATCAGCCCGGTGCTGCGCTCCACGATTGACGGCGAAGCGTTGCATTACGAGGGTGAAATCGTTTTTGTGTGCCGTGGTGGCGCATTTGCCGCGGTGGGGTTTGGCCTCGACCTCACCCGGCGTGGGCTGCAATCCGCACTGAAGCAAAAGGGCCTGCCCTGGGAGCGGGCCAAGGCCTTCGACGGCGCCGCCCTGTTCAGCGAGTTCGTAGCCCTGCCCGCGGCTCTCGAAACGCTGGCACTACAACTCGATGTGGATGGCGCTCGGCGCCAGGCGGGCGGGGTGGAATTGATGCTGTACCGGCCCGCCACCATCCTCGAGCAATTGCGCAGGTTCACCACCCTGGAGGATGGCGACCTCGTCATGACCGGCACCCCCGAGGGCGTGGGCCCGATTCACCAGGGAGAGCGCTTCGATGGCCGCATCCTGGCCGGGGGCGATGTCCTGGTGAGCGCCAGCTGGGTCGCGCAATAGCTGTGCAACAGGGGCAAAAGACCCGCGAAAGCATTTCTTGCAGAAAGTAATCGCCAATGGGTAACATTTGGCCCGCGATAGCTGGCGCTGCTTCGGCCAGGGCACAAACAATCCTTTCAATGCTTTTTCCATTGGGCGCCACACGTGAATCGAACGCTTTTTCTGCTGGGGCAGGCGGACATGGACAGCCGGGGAGAGACCACCAGCGTTCCCGTCGAGGGGGGTTCGATGGTAACGAAGGAGCTGGTCGGGGTTGTGCCAATCCTGCCCTTCATTACCAGCGATCGCACGTTGGCAGCCCACAGCCGCTCAATACTGGTTGATCAGAGAACGAAACTGCCGCCGCCAAACCCCCTTGTAAATGTGTTTAACCTTGTCGGTGATGCGGATTCTTCCGTTAATAGTCTCCACAAGATTCAGGCCCTGATAAATGCCTTGCAGCCCAGGCGCTGCTTTAACAAACCCGTTGATGTTTTCAAGACTTCGCGGGCGCGCCTGCCCCAAACGCTTGCCAATATTCCGGGCTGCGTAATGCCCAGGACCGAGACGGCTGATCCAAAGACTTTCAGTGAACTCCAGGCTGCATGCAGGACATTCAATGAGTGGCCATTGATCGTGCGCTCGCCGGGTTACCACGGCGGCGATAACATGCTTCTGCTCACCGACGAGAGCCAGCTTGAGGACCTCAAGGATCTCTCCTGGCCCTACGAGGGAATCTGCCTGACGCAATTCCTGGATTGCAGGGATGACGCAGGCTTATACCAGAAAATCCGGGTGATGATGGTCGACGGCGTTGCCTACGCACGCCAATGCGTCTTCTCGGATCGATGGAAGATTCACACCAAGAGCAGAGCCGACCTGATGGACCAGGATAGCGGTCTTCGCCATCGGGAAGAACAATTACTGGCACAACTGCGTGATCGAGTCCTGAAGCAGCGCGCGCCGCTCTTTCAGGAGATATACCAGCGCATAGGTCTGGACGTGTTCGGCATCGACTGCGCGCTGGTTGATGACCAGTTTGTCATTTTTGAGGCAAATGCCTGCATGCATTTTCTGGGTGGAAGTGACACCAGTAGTTCCCGTTACGCATACACTGGCAGCTACAAGAACGAGCTCAGGAATGCACTCAAGAAAATGCTGGTCAGGGCCTAGGGGCGCTCGCATTCATGCCTGAAGACGCGATCGGGGTACAATACCGCACACTCGGGCGTACCGGCCTGCGGGTCAGTCAAATGGGGTTGGGAGGCGGCGGCTACAGCTGTCTCGGCCGCAAGAAAGGTAAATCGGAGGCCGAGTCGGTCAGCGTGGTAAAGCGGGCCATCGAGCTGGGAATAAACCTTATCGATACTGCGGGCAGGAATGGGACAGAGAGTATCGTCGGTCGCGCCATCCGTGGCTATGATCGCGACACGCTGGTGCTGTCAACCAAAGCCACCGTCTCGGAAGGTCCTGTGCTGAACACAGCTGCCCAGTTTACCAGCGCGCTGGAGAACAGCCTGCAGGAACTGCGTACGCCCTATATCGACATCATGCACTTCCACGGCGTGCTCCCGCACGAATACGAATACGTGGTGGCCGAACTACTGCCCGTGATGGAGAAGTTCAGAGCCACAGGGAAAGTTCGCTACATCGGTCTCACAGAGGTTTTCGACCGGGACCGGGACCACGCCATGCTCAGGCGGGCGCTGGCGGATGACTGCTGGGATGTCATGATGGTGGGTTTCAACATGGTCAATCAGTCCGCCAGGGATCTGGTGTTCCCGGCGGCGCAGGAAAAGAATATCGGCATCCTGGGCATGTTCGCGGCCCGCCGGGCGCTGACCTCGGCAGAACTCTTCGGCCAGGCCATGCGTGAACTACAGTCCCTCGGTGCGCTTCCCTCCGACTTTGATACCGGACGCACGCTGGAGCGACTGACCGGCCTCGGGGAGATCCGAAGACCGCTTGCCGACATCGCCTATCGCTATTGCCGCGACGAGCCGACTGTACACGCTGTGCTGATGGGAACCGGTGAGATCAGTCATCTTGAGCAGAATGTCAGGACGTTCGGCGAACCGCCTCTTGCCGGCGACACCAGGCGATTCATCGCGGAGACCTTTGGCCACATCCGCGACTTCTCCGGCAACTGATACGCTGCCCGGGATTGCAGAACGACATACAGGTTAAGAGAAAACATCATGACACGAAAAACAGTTGTAATAGGACTGGACTGTCCCAACAACACCCTGTTCGAGCAATGGCTACAGCGCGGACTGCTGCCAAATCTTGCTGCCCTGCGCAGGCAGAGCAGCCAGGGGGTTCTCACTCACCATAAAAAGTACAGTAACCAGAATTCCTGGATTCCCTTCCTCACGGGAAGAAGCCTGGATACCATCGATTACTGGGTGTCCACCTATAAGCCAAAAAGCTATGAGAACACCAACCACTGCCTTTACAACCAACATGAGTACCAGCCGTTTTACGCGGTGAAGCAACAGGCCAGGGTCGTGATGTTCGATCTGCCGGTCGCGATCAGTAATAACGTCGAGGGTATCCAGGTCGTCGGTTGGGCCTCAGAGTTGAACGAGACTTTTCCCGCCTCGGAACCCGCCTCCGCGCTGGCCTATATCCATGAAAAATACGGCATGGATCCCAAACTGGAAGGCGCCCTGAAATTCTACAACAGGGATCTCGACCGCCATGGCCTGTCCTACCGGGTACCCAGTTCCTACGATATTGCGGGGCTGGCGGCGTTTCGAGACAAGATACTGGCATCCACTGCCACCCGGGGCAGGATCTGCCGCGAATTCCTCCAGCGGGAAGACTGGGACCTTTTCCTGAGCGTTTTTTCCGAGATCCACGTCGGTGGTCACACCCTCTGGCATCTCAGCCAGGAGCACCCGCTGGCCAGCCTGTCCCAGGCTTTCGACTCCGACCCGCTGCTGGACATATACCAGGCAGTGGACCATGAAATCGGGTTGATAGCTGAGTTGGTGGGGAAGGAAGGCGATCTGGTGCTGTTTTCCGTCGATAGCCTGGTCAACGACTGCCTGGAGAATGCCCGCAGCCTGTTCCTGCCTGAATTTCTCTACCGCTGGAATTTTCCCGGGAAAGCGGCGCTGGCAGCAGGGGATGGCGGCACGAGCCTGCCGAACGTCCGTTTCGATTACCCGCTGCACTGGAAAGACGAGATTTGGAAGCTCAGGACTGATGACGGTGAGCGGGAGTTGCAATCGCCGCAACAGCAGTCCGAGAACAACGACACATTCAACTGGCAGCCCACCAACTGGTACAAACCCCTGTGGCAGAAAATGCAGGCTTTCGCCCTGCCCAGCGTTGCCGACGGCTACATTCGGATCAATGTCAAAGGGCGCGAGGCGCACGGGATTGTCGAGCCTGGCGATTATCGGCGCATCTGCAATGAGATCATCCAGCACCTGAGTGAACTGGTCGACGCGCGCACCGGCCGTGCAATGGTCGAGCGCGTTATCCAGACCCGCACCGACCCCTTCGAGAGCGACTCCCGCCAGTCCCCCGCAGACCTGATCGTACTGTGGCAGGAAGAGTCGCCTACCGATGTGGTTGAAAGCCCCTTGACAGGACGTATTGGCCCGGTGCCCTATTTCCGTCCCGGGGGGCACCAGAAGCAGGGCTCCAGAATTGAAAACTTCTTCATGATCCGGGCTGCGGATTGTGCGCCCGGCATGTGCTTCGAAGAGGGCAGTCTGGAGGACCTTCCCGCCACCATCCTGAGCCGGATGGGGATCAAAACACCGCCGCACTTTGATGGCCGCCCGCTGCAGCTTATCGGCAACCCGGAGCGTGTCTCGAATGGCTGATGCGAGAGTATTGAACGGCCTGACAGAGGCGCGCGCGGTCAGGGTAGTGGGCGTGTTCGGCGGCCCCTGGGACACGGGATGGCCGGCCAGGGATGGTGCGGTGCTGGGATTCGAGGATGTCTTCCGGGCCTTCTCCAGCGCGGCGCAGGCCGGTGAGCTTGAACTGTTAACGGCTGATATCGGCATTTTTCGCGACTATACCCACATCCGCCGATTTCTGGCCGGCTGTGACGTCGTGTACGCCAATTGTGGCCCCTGGGCTGCATTGCTGTATCTGGTGCGCGAGCGGGAGCAACTGGATGTCCGCATCATCCGCGAGGTGAGGACAGTGGGGTGGGTTGGCTATATCTGGCAGGAGGAAGTGGCCGGGCACCTGGAACGACCGGGAGACCAACGGGTTTTCCCTTCGCGCTACGCCCGGGACCTGTGGGATGCCGCAGCACCGGCGATCTCCTGCTCGCGCGTATATTACCCAATAGTCCGTCGGACTGCCGGGCAACCCCCCGCGGCAGCGCATTGCGGCGGAAGCGTGGGCTTTTTCAGCGTGCTGTCGCTGGACAAGGGTTTCGACTGCCTGCCCGCGGTAATCGCCAGTATGCTTGCCGGCGGTCATCGTATCGATCGCCTGGTATTGGCAGGTGAGCAGGCTGATGCGGTCCTCTATGACAGCGTTGTCACCAAACTCTCCGGCATGGGCGTGGCGGTAGACTTTCGCGGCGGCCTGCCGAACAGCGAAGTGCGGGCATTGATGGCGCAGTGCGACTGTATTTTCTTTCTCAGCGTGTCGTCTATCGAATCCCTGGGGAGGGTTATCATCGAGGCGAGCGAGCAGGGCGTCCCCGTGCTAACGACAGATTTCGGGGCCGCCAGAGATCTGGTCTGCGCGGACTATCGTATCCCCGTCAAATACCTCGCTGCTGCCTCGGGCCCCAGTAACAGTGCCTTTCCGGTCGCGCGGCTGGATCTGCAGCATTGGCAGCCGCCGGCCCAACTGGCGGCAGATGCCTGCTATCTCCCGTCGGTGCGAGACTATCTGGTCGACGCTCAAACCGCGCCAGCTGTGCTGTTGCCTCCGCCTGCAGAACTGCAGTCCAGACAAAGGCCTCTGGCCTTTTCGATTCAGCGCCCTGTAGATGGCCTGCAGCTGGCCAATAGTTTGCTCGACGAACTCGCTGTCATCGGCGCCGCGCCATTGCATGAATTGCTTGACCTGGGGGGAGCGCTGAAGCAATTCCTGTTGTCAAGGGGCTACAACCCGCGGGTCAGTTTCAAGCCGGCGGGTGCAACGCAGGCGCGCGCTGAGGAGACGGGTACGGCTGCGGAAGTCAAGGCAGCGCGACCGGCAATGCTGGCCAGCTGAAGCATTTGCGCAAAAAAGCCGATTGTTAAGTTCACGTTTTTGCAGTAGTTTCTAGCCAGCCCTGCGAGTGGGAAACCATGCATACGATCCTGCGATTGGATGTGGCGGGCCAGCCACGCGGCTGGATCACCGTCCACGAGGCGATCTCCGCCTACGCCAAAGGCGATGTCATATACGGCATCGGGGATACGCTGCCGCCCTATTTTGGCGGTATCCAGCGCCTCACCGGGATTCGCTCACGCATCGAACTGCAACCCATCGTGGCAATCCAGGGCAGGATAACCCGGGGTTTCAGCCCACCCCTGTGCAACCGCACCCTGTTCCGCAGGGATGATCACCGCTGCCTCTACTGCGGCGAGCAACACAGCCGCAACGAACTCACCCGCGACCACGTACTGCCCACCTCCAGGGGCGGCACCGATCGCTGGGAAAATGTGGTGGCCGCCTGCAAACGCTGCAACTGGCACAAGGACAATCGCACCCCGGAAGAGGCACAGATGCCGCTACTGGCAATCCCGTTCAAGCCCAACCCCTTCGAATGGCATTTCCTCGCCAAGGAGCGCATCCTGGCCGACCAGATGGACTACCTGTCCCGGCAGTTTCGCGCCGAGCGGGCCTGGGCGAGTTGACGACAGGATAAGGCCTCAGGCATCGAGCAGCATCTTTTTGACCGCTCGCCAGAGCGCCGTGATATGGCTGTCGAGGTAATCGTACCGTGGTGCGTTACTCAAGCGCCTGCGCCTGAGAAAGGTCATACAGGGATTGGCCTCAAATATAACCATCTGGCCATTCACCAGCGCGAAGTCGATACCGAAGATGTCAAGGCCTATACGCTGGCCAATCTCCCGGAAGATGGGTCCGTATGCCCGCATACCTTCATCGCGCAGGTGGGCGAGGAAGCGCTCCTCCCGCTGGCATAGCTCCACATCAGTGTCCATCCAGGCACGGCTGGCCGTGTTGCTCAGCCATTGGTCGGAGTAAATGCTGTGGCGGGGGTAGGGGACGCCATCGACCATAACTACCCTCGTTTTGTTGTACAACCCGGTCTCATCGCGACAATCGATATACTGGACCAGAAAGACACCACCGCGGGGCCAGGACAGGTCCCTCAGGGACTCCAGTTCGGACGGGCCATTCAACAGCACCATATTTGCCCCGCCGTTATAAGCCTTGGCGCGCACGATCAGGGGCCAACAGTTGAAGTTCTCGCAGGCCGCGCGCAATTCGCTGAAGTTGCCGGGGCCCATAGACGCCACGCGCGGCAGTATGCACCCCGGGATATTCGCCAGCGTCGCCGGCAGCTGCCCGCGCGCCGTCCTGAACACGTTTGCCGCGGGGTTAAAATAGCGCCGCGGCCGGATCTGGTTCGCGATCATATCAATCCTGCGCAACATACCCGGCGACGAGTCCGCGTCACCCACCAGGTTGAACAGGTTCACCTGCGCATTGGCGGGAATGCGGATTTCGTGTACCCCGACCAGCACCATGGTGCTGAGTGGGCTGAGGTCGGGATCAGCCGTGACATAGGGCAGGATGGGCAGCAAGCCCAACAGGTTGGCCGTGACCTTGACACCCCCCTGGACACGCTCCCTGGTGGAAGGGTTGCGCGCCGCGTCATCAGAGGGGCCAAGCAGAAACAAGGTTGGGTTCATATAGTGTATCCCGATAACAGCCGCGGCCGATTGCATCCACCGGACCGGGCTAAGGCGTCACGCTGTTAGCAGCAGCTTCTTCAGGGCACGCCTGACGTCCCTGACGTAGTTGTCGAGATACTGGTAGCGGTCATCGCTCCCGTAGCGGGCACCCACGAAACTCATGCAGGCGTTCGCCTCGAAAACCAGGATCCGACCGTCGACCAGGGCGAAGTCGATACCAAAAACATCGAGCCCGATGCGCTGATAAATCTCCCGGAAAACCGCGGCATACTCCCCCCGGCCCCTGTCGCGAAAGCTGGCGAGGAACTGCTCCTCACGCCGACACAGGCTCCTGTCGCGATCCATGAGAATGCTGCGACCGCTGGTGTGGACCGCCCACTGGTCGGAGTAGATGCAATGGCGTACATAGGGCGCGCCGTCGACCATGACTACCCGGATTTTATGGTTCAGCCCTTGCTCATTCCTCGCATCAATATATTGAATGAGAAAAATACCGCCGTAGGGCCACGCCTGCCCCTGCAGGCTCTCGAGCCGGGCCTCTTCGGTCAGCAGCACCATATGCTCGCCGCCGTGAAAACCCCGGGCTCGCACAATCATGGGCCAGGCGCCAAATTCCCTGCACACGGTGCGCAGCTCGGCATAACTCCCGGGGTCTGCAGCCTCGACCCGGGGGACGATGCAGCCCGGAATACCGGCCAGTGTATGCGGCAGGCGTGAGCGCGAAGTCCTGAAGACATGCCGGGGCGGATTAAACAACCGCGCCGGCTTGATCCTGCCTGCGATAGCCTCGATGGTGTGCAGCATGGCGGCTGACGCATCGGCATCACCCACCAGGTTGAACAGGTTCACCCGGGCGTTCCTGGCCAATTCGATATCGTGAACTCCAACCACCACCATATGACTTTTGGCGCTCATGGTCCGATCGCTCATCACGTAAGGCAGTATTGGCAGGACACCGGCAAAATCGGTCGTCACCTGCAACCCGCCCCGGACCCGCTGTCTGGTGCTGGGACTTTGTGCCTCGTTGTCCGAAGGGCCAAGCAAAAAGAGCGTGGTTTTCACAAAGGGTAACCGGCGCTCAAAGGCAGCTGGCCCATGTATTGCCTCCAAGAGTTCCCCAGGGACAACAGTGTACTCGCACCGGAATATGCCCTAAATTGTCCTGCGAAACTAGGCTGGCCGAGGGATATCCCGTTCGTTAAAGTTGCCGGGTAAACGCGTTGGGCGGGTTCGTGTATGTTTATCACCAGGGAAAGCGACGCACTTGGAGCGACCATTACGGGACTGGACCTCGGCGTGCCCCTTCGGGACGAAGATGCAGGCGCCCTGCAGCAGGCCCTGGCGGAACACCAGGTCATTTTCTTCAGGAACCAGGATATCTCGCACCACAATCACAGGGCTCTGGGGTTGCGCTTCGGCTCCCTGATGCGGCATCCGGCCTATCCGACCGTGACCGGTTACCCCGAAATCCTGGTCCTGGATAACGACCGTGAAAATCCCTCTAAAATCGACGAGTGGCATGTGGATATGTCATTTACGGCGAACCCCCCGCTTGGCAGTATCCTGGTCGGCAGGATAATGCCTGAAAGCGGCGGCGATACCCTGTTTGCCAGCCTGGCCGCCGCCTACGACGACCTGTCTGCCGCCATGAAGGAAACGCTGGCCGGACTCACCGCCACCCACAGCCTCGAGCGCGGCTTCCGGCAAAGCCTGGCCGAACCCGGCGGCCGCGAGCGACTGCAGGACGCAATCGATCGCAATCCTCCCGTGGTGCATCCGCTGGTGCGCACCCACCCCGTGACGGGCCGCAAACTGATATTCTACAGCGCCACCTTTACGGAAAAAATCAACGAGTTGAGTCCGCCTGACTCCGAGGAATTATTGGCCTGGCTCGCCCGCCACGTGGTCCAGGACAGGTATGTGTATCGCTTCAGCTGGGGACAGAAATCCATCGCCTTCTGGGACAACCGCGCGGTAATACACAAGCCCGTCAACGATTACTGGCCGGCACGGCGGCGAATGGAGCGGGTAACTATAAACGATTCCCCGGTGCAGGGCTGACAGGGTTCCCGCTACAGCGCCGGGTATGTTTCGAGGGCGGCCAGCTGTGCGCGGTTGAGATACCAGACATGCATGGACTCAAACCGCGAGGGATACTGGTAGGTGATATCGCTGGGCCCCGAGATCAGCAGGTGTTTTTCCAGCGTGCCCCCGAACTTCATACCCAGGTCATAGGAAATGCGGTTGATCGCCCCCAGGCTGGCGCGACTTTCGGCATGGCACAGATCCACACCGCGATCCCGCGCCCGCAAGGCCAGTTCGAGGCGCAGCATGGCGCCCAGGCTCCTGAGCTCGCCGAGTTCCGGGCAAGTCGCGAGCCGCATGGTATTGTCGTATTCCGCCAGGCGCAGACGGCTGCCGTCCGCCAGCCTCACGGTATTGATCTCCAGGTTGCTGAAGGCGTATATCAGGCCATTGCTGACTGACCTTACCTGGCTCATCAGGTATGCGTCCGGCGCGGCCAGCATGAGCGCCAGCTTGTGCTCGAATTCATAGGGGAAGGTCGGGAAGGTTTCGCGGTGCATCCCCACGAGGCGATCGACATCCGCCGCAGTGAGCATGCCCGGGCCAACCCGCTCAACCCGGAAACCGCCTGCCTGGCAAAACTCTTCCCGGATAGCGGCCGCGCCCTTGGGCGATGCCGCGGTGATGTCCGCCAGCAGGGCCCGCTCGCTGTCGCTGTCCGCGGCAGAGGACCTGCGCGATTCGCGCAGGCAGGCGATATAGGTGACGACACGGCCAGAGGCGTCATCCAGGGGCATCCTGGCCTCGACCTGGAAACCCCTTGCACCGAGAAACTGCCGTGACTGCAGCGCCAAATCACCGCCAGAGACTACCCGGATGGTGACGCGACCGGGACGTTCCCGCTCCTCCAGTACAGCCACCGCGTCCAGCATCCTCGCCAGCTCGGCCGGGTCGGAGATGTGCCACGGACAGAACCAGCGAATGCGATCACCTGCGCTATCGTAGACCGGATCGGTGGATCCGAAAGCGGAGTAGCCGGCGGGGAATGAGGTCACGGGGCCGATACTAGTGGAGATAACTCGACTGTTGCAACAAGGGAGATGCGGCGCATTGGGAGCGCGGTTTTATATGGCTATACTTACGGCCACCCGCGCAAGGCGACGGGGCAGCCGCTATCCATTGCCGGGAGTAGATTCCTTTGTCCAGTGAACACCACAGCGCCATCCACTCCATGATGCGGCAGATGGCCAAATCGGTTATCGGCCAGGAAGAGGTGGTGCGCACCCTCACCCTGGCCCTGCTGTGCAACGGCAACGTGCTGCTCGAGGGCCTGCCCGGCACCGCCAAGACCCGCTCCATCAAGACCCTGTCCCGGGTGTTGCAGGCGAAACTGGGGCGGATCCAGTTCACTCCGGACCTGCTGCCCTCGGACGTCACCGGCAACGAGATCTACCTGGAGAAGCAGGGCAAGTCGGAGCTCACCTTCCAGCCGGGCCCGATTTTCAGCGAACTGGTACTGGCCGACGAGATCAACCGCGCCCCGGCCAAGGTGCAGTCGGCCCTGCTCGAGGCCATGGAGGAGCGCCAGGTCACGGTGGCGGGCAACAGCTACAGCCTGCCCGAATTGTTCATGGTGCTGGCCACCCAGAACCCCATCGACCAGGAGGGCACCTACCCCCTGCCGGAGGCGCAAATGGACCGCTTCCTGATGAAGATCGCGGTGGACTACCCCCGGGCGGAGGCCGAGCTGGCGATCGTGCGCATGCTGCAGGCTGAGGAGGGCAGCCAGGCGGAACAGCTGGAAATGATTTCCCAGGACCACATCTTCGGGGCCCGCGCGGTGATCCAGCAGATGCAGGTAGCCGCGCCGGTGGAGCAGTACATCGTCGATCTGGTGATGGCGACCCGGCTACCCGCTGAGTTCGGTGACAAGCTCGGCCGCTGGATCGATTCCGGCTCCAGCCCCCGGGCCAGTATCGCCCTGCACCGCAGCAGCCGCGCCAGCGCCTGGCTGGATGGCCGCGACTACGTCACCCCGGACGATGTGCGCTCGGTACTGCACGCCATCATGCGCCATCGCCTGATGATCAGCTACGACGCACTGGCGGACCAGATCACCCCCGATGCGATTATCGACGAGATCATCCAACAGGTCGCCGTGGGCTGAGCCAGTGAACGTGCCTTCCGGCGACGACATCTACACCAGCCTGCGGGCGTTGATGCGGCTGCGCTACAGCGCGCGGGGCTTCAGCTACCTGCCGCGCCAGCCGGTGCGTTCACTGCTGAGCGGTCGCAAGCGCTCGCGCCTGCGCGGTCGCGGCCTCGACTTCGACGAGTTGCGCCACTATCGCCCGGGGGATGACATCCGCAGCATGGACTGGCGCGTGACCAATCGCACCGGCAAGCCCCATGTGCGGGTGTATACCGAGGAGCGGGACCGTCCCGTCATCGTGATGGTGGACCAGCGCCTTGCCATGTTCTTCGGCAGTCGGCAGAAAATGAAATCAGTGATAGCCGCCGAAGTGGCGGCGCTCACCGCCTGGCGGGTGCTGGCCGTGGGCGACCGGGTCGGCGCGATCCTGTTCAATGACAGCCGCAGCGTGGAGTTCAAACCCACCCGCAACGAGCGCAAGGTCATCGGCTGGCTGGGAAACCTGGCCAGCATGAACAACGAATTGTCAGTGGCGCCGGGACAGCGCAGCAATCCCGCCGGCCTCACTGCTGCCCTGCGCCTGCTGGAGCGCAGCATCGGCCACGACTACCTGGTGGTGCTGGTATCC